>DJRS01000136.1:0-12351 GCA_002440145.1 Verrucomicrobia bacterium UBA6354 | reverse complement strand
AATCCCGTCTGTTCGTGGCGCCGCGCGGCCGGATTCGCCCCCGTCTTAGGTGGACCGTTTGGGAAAGGGGGACGGGGCTATCCTCCTCTCTACTCCTCTATAGTATGGGGCAATATGGGGCGATTGCCTCAAGATATAAATGGTCTGTCCGGGCATGAGGCGTATTCCGTTTGAATCCGCCTGTGCGCCCGGCAGGCGAGACAGCCGCATCCTTTCTGCATCGCGCGGCTGTTCCTGTATCCAGGGGAGCCAACGCCAGTTTCGAAAAACCGCGGTGGCAGCGACGGAAAACAAACCCGGCCTTGAGGCAAACCGCACTTTCAGTTTTTGCCCCCACAAGAAGTCAAAATATGCTATAATATACCGCGCCATGTGGAACTATTCAGATAAAGTCCTAGAACACTTCCGGAATCCGCGGAACGTGGGCAAGATTGACAAGCCGGACGGCACTGCGACCGTGGGCTCGCTTGCGTGCGGCGATGCTTTGCAATTCCAGTTCAAGCTGGGGCCGGACGGACGCATCAGCGAAGCCAAATTCCAGACTTTCGGCTGCGCGAGCGCCATTGCTTCCAGTTCGGCGTTGACCGAGATGGTCATCGGCAAAACGCTTGAAGAGGCGAAGAAGATCACAAACAAGGATATAGCGGACTATTTGGGCGGTCTGCCGCCGCAGAAGATGCATTGTTCGGTCATGGGCCGGGAGGCCATGGAGGCGGCCATCAAGAATTACGAGACGGGAAAGAACACGGACCGCAATCTTGAAGACACGGTTTTGTGCACCTGCTACAATGTGAGCGAGAACGAAGTGCGCCGCGTCATTGCGGAAAACGGGCTTACGACCGTGGAGGAAGTGACGAATTACACGAAGGCCGGCGGAGGCTGCGGACGGTGCAAGGGCAAGATCCAGGCGATTCTCGACGAAATCAACGGAGTGGCGAAGTGAAGCTCGGATTCGACAATGACCGCTACTTGCGCGAACAGTCGGCCGAGATTCTCCGCCGGGCCCGGAAGTACGACAAGCTCTACCTTGAATTCGGCGGGAAATTGATGAACGACAATCATGCCGCGCGCTGTCTGCCGGGGTACGATCGCAACGTCAAGCTGCGCCTTCTGCAGAATCTGGCCGACCGGGCGGAGATCGTCCTGTGCGTGTATGCGGGCGATATTGAGACGAAGAAAAAGCGCGCCGACTACGGCACGACCTACGAGGAGGAGACGCTCAAGCTGGTCGCCGCGATGAAGGAGTACGGCATTTCGGTGCGGGGCGTCGTCATCACACGGTTCGACGGCCATCCGGCGGCGCGCGCATTCGCGAAGACGCTCGAGACGGCGGGCGTGAACGTCTTCTACCACTATCCCATCAAGGGCTATCCGAACGACCTGGAGACGATCGTCAGCGATTCGGGATATGGACGGAACGATTACATACCGACGGAGAAACCGATTGTCGTCGTGACGGGGCCGGGTCCCTGTTCCGGGAAGTTCGCGACGTGCCTGACGATGCTGTACCACGAGGTCAAGCGCGGACAGCGGGCGGGGTATGCCAAGTTCGAGACTTTCCCGGTGTGGGACTTGCCGCTGATGCATCCGCTGAACGTCGCCTATGAGGCTGCCACGCTCGAGCTGAAGGACGAGAACCAGATAGACCCGCACCACTTCCTGGCCTACGGGGAGATGCGCGTCAACTACAATCGCGACGTCGAGGCCTACCCCATCCTGCGCGCAATCTGGGAACGGATGATGGACGGACCCTGCCCGTACAAGAGTCCGACCGACATGGGCGTCAACAGGCTCTCGCGCGGCATAGTGAATGACGTGGTCGTGCGCGCGGCGAGTCGCGAGGAATGCGTCCGGCGCTACGAACGCGTGAAGGCGGACTTCGATGCGGGCAAGGCGGGCATGGACATGCTCGCCCGGGCGTTGACGACGATGGCGAAAGCCGACTGAAGACGCCGGTTCCGCGACAGGATATGCAATGCGAACGGATTTTAAAAAGGAAATTCATATGAATGATGACTTCATGGTGTTCTCGGGCACGGCCAACCTGCCGTTGGCCGAAAAGGTCGCTTCCTATCTGGGCAAGCCGCTCAACAAGATCGACATAAAGCACTTCCCGGACGGGGAGACGTTCTGCCAGGTGATGGAAGGCGTGCGCGGACGCGATGTTTTCGTGATACAGTCGGGGTCTCCCGAGCCGAACGAGGCGTACATGGAGCTGTTCATCATCATGGACGCGCTCAAGCGCGGCTCTGCGGCGCGCATCACGGCCGTTCTCCCGTACTACGGCTATGCGCGCCAGGACCGCAAGGATCAGCCGCGCGTGCCGATTACCGCGCGCCTCATCGCCAATCTGCTCACCGCGGCGGGTGCGGACCGCGTGTTGACGCTTGATTTGCACGCGAACCAGATCCAGGGCTTCTTCAACATCCCGCTCGACCAGCTTCACGCCGAACCGGTTATTTTGAAGTACATCCGCGACATGCACTTCCAGAAGCCGATTGTCGTGTCGCCCGACACGGGTGGGGCCAAGACGGCCTACGGCTACAGCCGCAAGCTCAAGACGGGTCTTGCGATCGTCGCCAAGCAGCGTACGGGCGACTCCACGGTCGACGCCTTCAGCGTGGTGGGCGACGTCAAGGACTGCGACGTCATCATGATCGACGACATGACGGCGACGGGTGGCACGCTTTCCGCCGCGGCGAAGATGTGCCGCGATTCGGGCGCGCGCAGCGTGCATGCGTTCGTCTCGCACTTCCCGCTGACCTCGAAGGGCGAAGAGCGGCTCATGAAAGAGACGCAGCTCGACGAACTCGTCGTGACGGATACGATTCCGCTCCGCGCGGGATTCGACCCGTCCAAGCTGCCGTTCAAGCTTACGCAACTCTCCGTGGCGCCGTTGATCGGCGAGGCGATCAAGCGCATTCACGGCAACGAGTCGATCAACGATCTCTTCAACCACGAATAACGCCCCGCCCACAATGAAGATTATTGTGGGGTTGGGCAACCCGGGCGCGCAATATGCGGGTACGCCGCACTCGATCGGATTCGAGGCGGCGGATCTGATTGCGCGCCAGATGGGCGTGGATTGGGAGTTCAAGAAGGCGGAGAACGCTTTCCTCGCGCGCGGCGTTTTCGGGGGCGCGCGCGTTTTGCTGGTCAAGCCCCAGACCTACATGAACCTGTCCGGACAGGCCGTCGCGCCGCTTGTCAAATACGCCAATGCGACGGCGAGGGATCTTATCGTCGTCCAAGACGACATCGATCTTCCGGTCGGCAGGCTGCGCATCAAGAAAGGCGGTTCGTGCGGTGGACACAATGGCGTCCGGAATATCATCGAGCGCCTGGGTTCGAGCGATTTCATCCGTGTCAAGATCGGTGTCGGAAAAGACAAGGACAATGTGATCGGGCACGTGCTCGGCAAGTTCAATCCGGCGACGCGGCGGATTATGGACGTGACGCTGCCGGCGAGCGTGAAGGCAGTCGAGCTTGTTTTGACGGACGGTGTCGACAGGGCGATGAACGCCTATAACGGTTGGTCTGCCGCATCCGCGGCGAAGGAGACGGAGAAGTGAGAGACCTGAAGGAGATTCTGCGCGAAGTGCGCGGAAAAATCGCCGCGGCGTGCGCATGTGCCGGGCGTGACCCAAGAAACGTCGAGATCGTCGCCGTGACCAAGACCCATGGCGCCGAAACGGTTGACGAAGCGTGGGAGGCCGGCTTGACCATGATCGGCGAGAACAAAGTGCAGGAGGCTGCGTGGAAGAAGCCCGCATCCAAGGCGGGCCCGTCGTGGCATTTGATCGGACATCTCCAAAGCAACAAGGTGCGTCCGGCATTGGAACTCTTTGACGTGATCCACTCCGTCGATTCGCTGAAACTTGCCGAACGCATCAACACGGTCGCGGATGCGATCGGCGCGCACCCGCGGATTTTGCTGGAAGTGAACGTCTCTGGCGAAAAGTCCAAGAGCGGCATGAAGCCGGAGGAGGCGGAAGACGTTGTCTCTCACATTGTGTCGGAATGTCCGCGCATTACGCTGGATGGCCTGATGACGATGGCTCCATTCTCGGAGAACAAAGAGGATGCGCGGCCCTACTTCAGAAAATTGCGCGAATTGAGGGATGCACTGGAGCAGAAGCTTTCCATCGGTCTGCCGCGCCTTTCCATGGGGATGAGCGGCGATTACGAAGTCGCCGTCGAGGAAGGCGCGACATGGGTGAGGTTGGGCACGGTTCTCTTTGGCGAGCGTCCGAAAATCAAGGCGGTGCGCGCCGCTCTTCCCGAGGAAGACGGCGCCTCGGCGGGGCTCGATTCCTATTCAGGAGCGGGACCGACCGTCAAGATCCTTGATTGATCCGCAAGCGGATCTAGTAGCACTTCAGTCGCAGCCCGATCGTTTTTAAGGCGTCCAACGGGCGCATGGGCAGCAGCCGCGACGGAAGTTCGGCTTCAAGCGGACGCTGGATGAAATCCGGCAAGTCCGGCAGGAAGTCAAGCCCTGTGCGTTCTTCCAGTTCGTCGATTGTTATCAGATTTCGCGTCGGCCAGCAACGCCAGGGGACATGCTGACCGAACAGAAGCGCAAACGCGCGTATGTTCAAACCTTCCTGGCAGACGACAACGGCATAGTACTGGGAAGGTACGTCGATGTCCGTTCCGGGCAGCTTCTCGTATGAATCCGAAACACTCCCAACGACAACCCAGATTTCTCCCCAGCGCGCCGTCCAGAAGTCCGCAATGCGGTGTTCGACCTCGCGCCAGACGCCGCGGTTCAGCGGCGGCGATTGCGGCGAGATATTCGACATCAGAAAAGTTTTGCGCTGCGCCTGCGGGCCGAAACGGGTCGCGATGGCGTAGTTCGGCGCCATATGCCCGCGGTCGTAGCCGGAGTGGTCGTATGCGCCGGAAAGCGGACAGTTGGGGACGCTCTTGTCGCGCAGGAAGCTCGGCCGCTTGCCTACTTCGTAGCGTGCTTCGCGAGGAACGTGATAAGCCACCCAGACCGGGTGGCGAAGTTTCGGGGACCACCCCACCAGGAATTCGCCGCGGTCCAGAATCTGGATGTCGTCAGGCGCGGGTGCGCCCGTTCGGACGGGGGCGCCCGCAAACAGAACCTGTCCGGCGGGGGCTTCTTCGTCGTATTCATAAACGGCGTCATGCCCCGTCCAAGCCAGGGAATCGGTCAAATCGCCCAGGGGGTTGCCGATGGCGCAGAGAACGTGCGTCAGCAGAGGCGATGTTTGCGCTTTGGACTCGATCCACCGCGGAGGATGGTGGACAAACCATACGCCGGCCGCGGCCCACATCAGCAAACCGGCGAAGCCCAGCAGACTCGCCCAGCGCGCCGCGCGGCGCGAGGAAGTGCGTTTCCGCGTTCCGCGTTTCTTGCGCGTGCGGGCGCTTAAATTCCGCTTGGGGCGTTTCGCGCTCATAAATCTTCCAATTCTATGCGAATGGTACGGTTTTTCAACGCTTGCGTATGGCTTTTGTCCAAGTCATCTGCGCCATGGCGCAGGATTTTATCGTCTGCCGCAGGCGGGACGGTTAATTTTGCGCCGCAGGCCGGACATTCGGCGTTTTGCCCGGAAAGATCGGTTGTGGCTTCAATCTCCGTATGGCACACCGGACAGAGGAAGCTTGTGAAAGAAAGAGGCGATTTGTCCATTGTTCGCATACCCTTTGCGCGTTAGTCGATGTAGAGCGGGTCGACCGTTATTTTCCCGCGTGGCGGCACATTCGAGTGCTTGGGGCCGTTTGCCGGTTTTGGTTTGCCGGACGATTCTTCCGCGGTTGTCGCCGTTGCGCTTTCCCGGGCGGCGGGGGCGGATGTGCGGGTCGCGCGATACAGCGCCCGAACGCCGATGAACACAAGACCGAGCACGGACAGTGCCAGCAACAGCAAGACGAGAGGGCGCCAAATCCAGAAGAAGGATGCGCAGCCGTCAAGTGGCGATTCGTCAAGCGGAGACGGCGCGGCATAGCGCGAAGGCGTGCGCGCGGGTTCCGGCGGATCGGGATTGTCGAATGTCGGCTGCACGACGACGGATTGCTGCCTGGCGGGTTCGGCGGTGGTCGGAGCTTGCGCTTCGTCTGCGCGGACAGGTTCGGCCGGCGTCTCCACGCGGACGCGTATCGTCGGTTCGCGGTTGCCGTTGAAGATGTCCATGAATTCCGCGACCATTATCTTTGGGTCGAGTCCGACGGCTTCGCAATAAAGCTTGACGAATCCTCTGCCATAGATGGGCGCGGCGAACGAGGAGAAGTCCTCGTGCTCCAGAGCGTCTATCTGGCGTGCCATCATGTGGGTGGCCTTGGCGATGTCGTCTATGCCGAGACCTTTCGCCTCGCGCGCTTCGCGCAAGGTTTTGCCGAATTCAATCATACGGTTTCCTCCGATGTGGTAGAAGGTTCATCCGAACTCGCCGCGGCCCCGTCTCCGTCGACGTATTCGGCGAATGTGTCGTTCTCCGGGGCGGATAGCGGTGGATCGCCGGAAGCCTCCGCAGGGTGCGCGACCGCGCCGGCGGAGGTTTCGCCGCGCAGGATGGCTTCCAATTGGTTTTGGTCGAGCAGGATGGTGCGCGGCCCCGCTCCGCTGTGGGGCGCCACGACGCCGCGCTCTTCCAGTTCGTCGCAGAGTTTCGCCGCATGATTGTAGCCGATGCCGAGTTTGCGCTGGAAGTGCGAGACCGACGCGCGGTTTGTGTTGATGATGACCTCGATCGCCTTTGTGAAGAGGTCGGCGTCCGCGCTCGCACGCGCCAGCTGGCGCTGTGCGGCCGGCGAAGCCTCGGGTTTGGGCTGGTTGTCGGGGTCGTCTTCGTTTCCGGCGAACGGATCGTCGATTGTCGCTTCCTTCACGCGCCCCAGTTTCG
This sequence comes from Verrucomicrobia bacterium UBA6354, assembly GCA_002440145.1. Taxonomy (GTDB): domain Bacteria; phylum Verrucomicrobiota; class Kiritimatiellia; order RFP12; family UBA1067; genus UBA1067. The sequence continues at coordinate 5,476 of DJRS01000136.1, read as the reverse complement.
TCGCGAAGTGCTTGTCGAATTGGACGTGCGAATGCTCTTCGATGAATGCGGTGATATTGGCGATTTCCTCGTCGCTTATCCATGCTCCCTGCGCGCGGACGAGGATTCCGTCCTTGCCCTTGAAAAGCATGTCGCCGCGGCCGATGAGGTTTTCCGCGCCGGCGTCGTCGAGAATCGTGCGCGAGTCGATGGCCTGTGAGGTCTTGAATGCGACGCGTCCCGGGATGTTCGCCTTGATGGTGCCCGTGATGATCTTCGCGTCCGGACGCTGGGTCGCCAGAATGAGATGGATGCCTGCCGCGCGCGCCTTGGCGGTGAGGCGCGAGATGTCGGGCGTCACTTCCTTGCCGGCGGCCATCATCAAATCGGCGACCTCGTCGATGATAATGACGATATAGGGAATGGAGCGCGGGTCGTCCGTCGCGCCGTCGGGCGATTCCCCGAACATGTCTGTCTGGACGACGACCTTGCGGTGGTTGTAGTCGTAGATGTTGCGCACGCGGTTGCGCGCAAACAGCTTCAGCCGTTTCTCCATTTCGGCGACCGCCCAATGCAGGGAGAAGACGACCTTTCGGTTGTCGGTGATGACAGGCACGAGCAAATGCGGGATGTTGGAGTAGGGGGTGAATTCCACGCTCTTGGGGTCCACCATGATAAGCTTGAGCTGTTCGGGCGTGCGCGTCATGAGAAGGCCGCAGATGATGGAGTTCAGACACACGGATTTGCCTTGTCCCGTGGCGCCCGCAACCAGCATGTGGGGCATGCTCGCGAGATCCGCGACCAGTTCCTTCCCCGATGCGTCCTTGCCGAAGAGAAGGGGGAGCTCCATTTTGGCGGACCGCCATGTGTCCGATTCGATAATTTCGCGGAAACTGATGCCCGCCGGCTTGCGGTTCGGCACCTCGATGCCGATGCATTCGTCTCCCGGGATGGGGGCTTCGATGCGCAACGACTTGGCGTGAAGGGCGCCTTTGATATTGTCCGAAATGTTGGTGACGGCCGAATAGCGGATGCCCGGCGCCAGCAAAAGGGCGTATTTGGTCACGACGGGGCCCTTGACGGTGTAGCCGAGTTTGGCGTCGACGTTGAAAAGCTTGAGCGTATCGATCAGGCGGCGGCTCATCTCCTCCACATCGCTGTGGTCGGCGTTCGACGCCCGGAGGGGGTGGAGCAAGTCCAAGGGCGGCAGGACGTAGGGACCTGTCGCCTCCGGGGCCGCGTCCGTCGCGCCGGAGGAGTCCGCCGCGTCGTTTTCGCGTCCGTCCGACGCGTCCGGCGCGGGCGAAGGGGGAACGGCTGATCGCGCGTCGGGGACCGGCGCCGGTCGATCTTCCGGCGGGGTTTCGCGCCTCAGGCGCGCGGCTTCCTTCTCGGCTTTGGCCGCCTCTTTTTCCGCGCGGGCCGCTTCCTTTGCGGCGCGCATGCGCGCCTTTTCTTCCTCCCGTTCGCGACGGGCTTCTTCTTTGGCGGCCTGGGCGGCTTCGAGCGCCGCGCGTTCTTCGTCCGCAGGCTCCGCCGCTCGCTTGCGCAAGGCGGGGTTGAACGCCCAATGCACGAGACCTCTGAATCCGCCGGCGAGCGCCGGGAATCCGACGGCCGCGACAAGCGCGGAGAGAAGGACGATCAAAATGGCGACCCCGGCGCCGAAATCGGACAGCAAGGGCGCGAGGGCGCAGGTCACGACCAGATACCCGACGCACCCGCCCGCCGCCGGAATGTTGAGCGCCTCCACGCGGCTCCGCAACAGCGGCAGGCGAGACTGCAAAAGCTGGAGCAGGCACGCCGTCGCGAGAAGAACGACGGCGAGCCACAGTTCGCGACGCCCGAGCCGGAGCAGCCGGCCGGACGCAAGCCCGACGCCAAGCGCAAGACACAGGACGGGGAGCGCCCATATCGCGAGCCCCAGAAACATGTATCCGTAGTAGGCGAAATAGTTGCCGAGAGGGCCGATCAAATTGGCGGTAGGCAGGCGCGCGGGCGTCTGCAAGCATGCTATGGCCCGCCAATCGTACGTCAGCAGGGCGACGAACGCGAACAGGGCGAGCGGAAACAGCACCCAGCACAGCGGGTTGTGCCGCCCTGTGCGGTCCATGGAATTAGCGGCCGATGAAGTGCGTGTCGTCATTGCGATGGCTTTCCCGGTCCAGGCTCGCCGGGGCGAGCACGTAGTAGATGACAATGGCCAAGACGAGGGCAACGAGCTTGAGCCCCCAATTTCGCGTCAGCGCCCCGCCGAGCGCGGCCAGCACGGATTTGACGTCAACGTTCTTCATTGTTCGCCTTCCTGGATTCTTGGGATCCGGCGTCCTCCTTGCGCCGGGCGGGCGAGGCTTGCATGCGCTTCTGCAGGAAATCGGAGAGGCGCACAAGGAGTCCGCCCGCATGTTCGTCCGATTCGAGCGCCCGGTTGAGCCACCGCCGCAAGGACGAGTTCGCGCCTTCGCCGATGAAACGGACGAGACGGCCGTTGTGCGCGAGCGAAATGGCGCCTGTCTCTTCCGAAACGACGATCACGAGCGCATCCGTCTCTTCCGAAAGCCCGACGGCCGCCCGGTGGCGCATGCCATGCGCGACGAGGCCGGGATTGTTCGAGACGGGGAAAAGGCAGTGCGCCGCGGCGAGGCGCCCGTTCCGGATGATGATCCCGCCGTCGTGCAACGGCAGGGGGGGCGTGAGAATGGTGCGCACCAATTCGCGGGAAACGATCGCGTCCAGCGCGATGCCGGTATTTTCGTAGCCGCGAAGCGAAATGCCGGCTTCGAAGGCGAAAAGCGCTCCGGTCTTCGTGGACGAAAGACCCTTTATTATCTCGAACATCGACTCCGGCGTGATGGCTCCATTGGCATAATGTTTGGGCTTTTCGAGATACCCGAACGCGCCCACGGTCGCGAGAATGCGGCGGATTTCGGGTTGGAAGATGACCACGGTCGAAATGGCGAGATAGGCGAGCAGGAACTTCAGGATTGTCGACAGCACGTCGAAATGGAGCACGTACGAGAACGCCGCGAGCAAGGCGGCGAGAATGCCGATTCCCGCGAGCGCCTGCCCGAAGCGCGACCCCTTGGCGCCTTTCAAGATGGCGTAGATGACGAAATACAGGATCGCTATCTGCAGTATCGCCGTGACCGAAATCATTCGGGCGAATCCTCCGATTGCGCGGGCCCGTCCGTCTCCGCGGCGGCGACTTCGCCGGCGGTCGTTTGGCGTGCCGGACCGGTTTCGGCGGGTTTGTCCGCCGGGGCGGCGGCTTCCGCGGCGCTTTCCCGGAAGGGCAGCCCCAGGAGCGTCGCCACGTCGCGCCCGTCCATGGACTCTTTGTCCAGCAAGGTTTCCGCCAGCTTCGCCAGTTTTTCGCGGTTGGCTTTCAGGAGTTCGTCTGCGCGCGCATAGGCTTTGTGGACGAGATCCGAAACTTCGGCGTCCACGGCGCGGCGCGTTTCGTCGCTGAAGGCGGGCGGCAGATTGTCGCTCGCGAAGGGGCTCGCGCCGCGGAAGGTGCGGAAGCCGAACTTGTCGCACATGCCGTAGGTGCAGACCATTTTGAGGGCGGTGTCCGTCGCCATGGCCAGGTCTTGCGCCGCGCCGGTCGAAATGTCGCCCGTGAACATCTCCTCGGCTATGCGACCGCCGCACATGACCGCGATCTCGTCCAGGAACTGCGCGCGCGTGCGGTTGAGGACGTCCTGTTCGGGGAGGGACATCGTCGCGCCGAGGGCCCGCCCGCGCGGGATGATCGTCACCTTGTGGAGCGGATCCGTGTGTTCCAGCAGGAGCTGCAGAAGCGCGTGGCCGCTCTCGTGCCAGGCGGTGATTTCGCGGTCGTGGCGCGAATAGCCCGCGCTCTTGCGCTCGCTGCCCCAGATGACCTTGTCGCGCGCCTCGTCGAGCGTCGCCTGGTCTACGGCCTCGAGCCCCTTGCGCACGGCCAGAAGCGCCGCCTCGTTCAGCAGGTTCGCCAGATCCGCCCCCGAGAAGCCCGGCGTGCCGCGGGCGATGCGGTTGAGGTCGGCGTCCTTGGCGAATTTGATCTTCTTGCCGTGCAGACGCAGGATCTCTTCGCGTCCCTTGAGCGTGGGAAGGTCCACGATGACCTGGCGGTCGAAGCGGCCCGGCCGCAACAGCGCCGCGTCCAGCGTGTCCGGACGGTTCGTCGCGGCGATGACGATCACGCCCTCGTTCGCGTCAAACCCGTCCATCTCGACGAGCAGGGTGTTGAGGGTCTGTTCGTAGGCGTGGTTGCCGCCGAGCGCCCCGGCCCCCGTGCGCTTCATGCCGATGGAGTCGATTTCGTCGATGAAGATGATGCAGGGCGCGCGCTTCTTCGCTTCCGCGAACATGTCCCGCATGCGCGAGGCGCCCACGCCCACGAACATCTCTTCGAAATCGCTGCCGGAAATCGCGAAGAAGGGCACGCCCGCCTCGCCCGCGATCGCGCGCGCCAGAAGCGTCTTGCCCGTTCCGGGCGGCCCCACGAGCAGCACGCCTTTCGGAATGCGCGCACCGATCTTGCGGAACTTGTCCGGCTTTTTCAGGAATTCCACGACTTCCTGGACTTCGCTCTTGGCTTCGTCCACGCCCGCGACGTCGGCGAACGTGACGCGCTTGCGCTCCTCCTTGCCGGTCAGCATCTTGGCGCGCGACTTGCCCATGCCGAAGATGCCGCCGCCCGTGCCGCCCGCACGCCGTCCCATGAACCAGTAGAAGAGGGCGAGAAATCCGAAAAAGAAGAGCAGTTGGGCGACAAAGGGCGAAAACGCGCTCTGCCGCGTCTCGACCCGCACGTTCAGTCCGCGGCGGAAAAGGTCCGCCATCAGCGCGTCGTTTTCGCCCGGGACGAGCGGCACGCGAAACGCCACCCGGTTGGGCCTGTTCGCGGCGGCCTCCGCGCTCGCGGGCGTCGCGGTTTCCGCCGCGCCGGACGCCGGGCTTGCGGGAAGGGTCTTCAGCAAGTGGCCGGAGAGGAAGGTTTCGCCGTCGTCGCGGTCGATGACGCGGGTGACAGGGTCGACGACCGTGCGGTTTTCAAGGGCCGTGTAGAACTCCCGCTGCGTGAGAACGCGCGTTTCTTCCCGGTTGGGGTTCATCCGGTACATTGAGAAGAACACGACCGCAATCAGCGCGATTACGAGCCATGATCTCCACGGATTATTCGACTTCTTCATCATGCCCTCTATTATACCATATTGCGGGCGGAATTTGGAGATGGTTTTTAGCGCAATTTGCCAAGTATCGCGACTGTTTCAAGGAAAGACCAAGCGCTGTCCCCGTTTCTGCGGCCAAATATCCCGTGCGGAGATACAGCCGGCACGGATGCGATTCTTGACCGTGCAGAAAATGGCAGGAGTCCCTCCATTCCTCTCCCAATGGCAGGGGCGCAGTCCCCTGGCACATAAAGGAGATGAAGGAGGGCAATCCCGAAACCGGCCCGCCTTTGTCCGGGAGCGGAACCTGCGCAGCCCGAGGCGGAGCGTTAGCG
>DJRS01000079.1 GCA_002440145.1 Verrucomicrobia bacterium UBA6354 | reverse complement strand
AGGCCGGCGAGGCCCAGCGCAAGCGCGCCGCAAGCGAGACTCTTTGCTTTCGTCATTTGAACTGTTCCGTTCACTCCCAACTCTACCTTCATTTTCTCTCTGGTGTTCCCTTTCACCAGTGTACCGGTCTTACCGGATGCTGATGGCGAAGCCCCATTTGACATATCTTGCCAGGAAAGTCGTCGTGCCGTCTGTGTTCTGGCGCTCGGAAACCTTTCCGCGGAATCCTTTTAGCCTGCCGATTTCAAACTTGTCGCGGAGGCCGCTGGCGGCATTCGCCGTAACCGTGCACAACGCCACCGTGACACCCGACGCGACCTCGCTCTCCGACCGGGAGGTGTACACCTCGAACCGGATCTTCCCGTCTTGGGCGCTTGTGGCAAACGGCTTGTCCGTCTTGACATTCACAAGACCTTTGTCTGCCAACTCGCCTTTTGCGTCCGCATTGAGCGCGATCCGGCACGTTTCGTCAGCCAGCACGATCTGGACGCCATTGAAGGCTTCCGCCGTGAGCGGCTCGATCGAGCCGCCTTCGACCTCCAGGATGTTCTGGCCGGCCGTCGGCGTGTCCGCCTGTTCGGCGCCGCCGAACTTCGCCGCGCCGCCGAGCGCAAGCTTGCCGGCCCCGGTCTTGTAGACCGTGCCCGCCCACGTGGTCGGCTGGAGAATCGTGAACGTCAGGCCGTTGGTGACGGTGAGCGTCGCGTAGTCCCCGAACGACACGCCGCGATTCAGACCCGCCGGTAGCGCCACGTCGTTGCGGAGGAACACTTCGCCATAATGCTTCAGCTCCAGCGCGTCATGCGCGAAGTTCGCGCGACGGCCACCCAACGCGGCGGCGTCAGCCAGGTAGAGGCGACAATGATTGGCGTTCGCGCGGTTCGGGCAACTCACGGTCTGCCCGTCAATTTCGTAGTTCTTGTATTCGTTCGAATTGAGCCCCTTCACGAGAAGCTTGCCGGTCCACTTGACATTGTCGCCCGCCAGTTCCAGCGTCGCGTTCAGCGCATCCTTGTTCTGCGACGGGTAAGTCTGCAGCTCGATGTTGCCGTCGCCGGAGAGCGCGCTTTCCAGCTTCAGGAAAATGCGTGTGCCGTAGATCTCGACGTAGTGCGTGACATCCGCCGAGCCGCCGAGATCCAGCGCGCCCAAGAGACGCATGGTGGCGTACTTCTGCCCGAGTTCGTTCACGTCGCCGATCTGCCGTCCGGCCTGGTCGCACAGGCGGATGCCGCAACGCCCGGCGACGAAGCGCAGCTTGGACACCTCGTAGCCGGGCGTGCCGCTCGACGTCTCCAGTCCCGCCGCGTTCAAATTGAGAGACTTCCCCTTGAACTGAAGAATCTCCGCCGTCGTGTTCGTCGGGAATGCGAGAATTGTCGCCTTCGCCGAATAGGCGACTTCCGAGACGCCGTCGTCGCCCGGGCAACTGCCGTCCGACCAGAAGTTCTTGGCGGACTTGCTTGGCTGCGCGAACTGGAGTTCCGAGCGGTAGCCGGTGTTGTCGGTATTTTCCCCACGGTACTGATTGCTCGCCACGGACGTGTCGCGCGTCGCGACCTTCGCGGGCTTGACGAGGTACAGCGTCTTGCCGCCATCCGCATCGTTGCGCAGTTCCGCCTCGCAAAGCATCATCGTCTCGTTCGCATTGACGAGAACCACATTGCCGAAGCCGAAGCCCGCCGTCTCGGCGGTCGCGGAGAACTTCACGACCGGCCATTCCGTCGCGTCCGCCGCGCCCGACAGGCCGCTGACGTCAATCCGCAGTTTCTCGACCTTGCCGTCGACCGTCAGCTTGCGTTCGGCCGTCGTGCCGACCAGCACAGACCCCGCGTCCATGACGAGGTTCGAGACCGTCGCGCCCGACGTGCCGGTCAGGACAAGCCGCGTGTTGTTCGCGAGCGAGACCGTGCCGCCGACCGTGATGTCCGCGAGCTTGAGCTGGGCGACACACGCCGCCGGCGCGGCCGGGAAGTTCGCGACGCGGAGCGTGCCGTGGAACGCCGCGCCGTCGCCGCTTTCCCAGTTGAAGTTGGCGAGCGTGCAGCCTTCTTTCGCGCCGCCCAGGACGACATAGGCTTTGTCGTCGCCTGTCAGCGTCACATTATAGAGAAAGTAGCCTTGATCCTCGCCGGTCGTGGGAGCCTCAATCTTGACGGCGTTCGGCTTCTCTTCCGTGGAGTAGAAGTTGAACGTGCCCTTCGCCTTGAAATACGCGCCGTACATCGTCAGCGAAGCGCCGGCGAGCAGATCGACCTGACTGCCGAAATCAAAATACGAAGCGCCCGTGCAGCCAAGCGTGGCGGTCTCGGACAGCGCGAGAACTTTGCACGGAAGGCTCGTCACCTTGTCCTGGTCCGGCTTGGCGTAGACAAACTTCGTCGCATACAGGCAGGCGTTCGCGTCAAAAGCGGAAGCCGTTTCGCCGGAAGCGTTTTTCCAATGGCTGGGGTTTGAAAAGGATGGATCAGCCCAGCCTTCTTGTCGCTGCGTCCAGTAGCCCGTCGTGTCGTACGTGCGCGTCTCCGGGTTCCAGCCCGCCGCCTGCGCACAGCCGATCGCCAGCGCACCGGCGGCCAGCACGAAATGTTTCCTGTAGTTTGCTTTCATTGTTTGTTCTCCTTATTTGGCGTTTTCGTAGAATTTTCGGCTGACGTTCACGCAATCCGGGATGTTCCGGAACGTGACGTCCTTGAGGTCCTGATTGGGTCCGGTCTCCGAAACCCAGACCGTGACGTTGTTCGTTGCGCCGTAGACCTTGACCCCGTCGAACGCGATGCGTTCGAACAGAACCTCCTTCCCCGGCACGGGCGGCAAGGGCTTGCCGTCATGTCCTTTTGGACGGGCGGCCCAGATGCTCGCCAAGGCGTTCTCCGTCTGCGGCTCCCGCACGAACCGCGCATCATGACGCGCCTGGTACTGCGCCTTCCAGCGCGGCAGGAAATCGACCTCCAGGTTCTCGTAGCGGATGTTGCGGAAGACGGTCGCCAACGAAGAACGCGACTGGATGCTGCAAGCCGTACCTTCGACGCCGACGATCTTCACGTTACGGTAAAGGACGTTCTCCACGAGCGGATTCGCCGTGCCGCCGTCGTAGATGATCTCGAGCGCGCGCCCCCAGTCGCACCACAGCACGCAGTTGTCGACGAGAATGTTCCGCGTGGGACCGCTCGCCTCCAACGTCGCCCGCAGGACGATGCAGTCGTCGAACGTGCGGAAGAACGAGTTGCGGACGGCGACGTTCTCGGACGACGTGATGTCGATGCCGTCCGAGCAGTACCGCCATGCGCCGACGACCTTGACATTGTCGATGTCGATGTTGCTGCTGTGTCCGCGCACGAGCATCGTCCAGCGCGCGGGATCGCGCATGACGACGCCTTCCACCGTGACGTTCGTGCAGCCGTAGAGCGTCAGGCAGTTCAGCGACCGCGCCGCCGAATCGTCGTCGAGCTTCAGGACGTCCTTCACGTATTTGTACGAGGGCGCGTCCGGGTTGCGGTGCAGCCGCGACGCGTCTATGACGCCGCGCCCCGTGATCTTGACGTCGCGGACGCCGTAGGCGTAGATCGTGCCGTAGACGATCGCGCCCTCGTCGATGCAGACCGTCTGTCCGTTCGTCGGCGCGATCACGCCGACGTCGTGCTCGCCCGGGCCGAAGTAGATCTCGCCCGGGACGTGCCGGTACTCGAACGGGGGATTGGCGAAGACATACACGGTCGGTCCTTTCTCCCCGAGCTCGACCGAAAACTGCCCGGGACGTTCCACGCCGACCGTCAGGCGGTTGCCCGCCGCCGTCACTCTGCGCGGCTCGCCCAGCGGGCGGATGCGGACGTCCGTCGGCACGTCGCCCGGCAGCTCCAGCGTCACCTTCCCCGGTTTCTCGACGGACACCGAGATGAAGTAGGCGATCTCCGTCTGGCCTTTCGGACGCTGATAGCCCGGCCATTCCCAGTTGAACGGGAACGCCGACACGCGCGCAGGTTGCACGCGCACGAGCCGTCCGTCGTGGTAGGCGCGAAACGGAACCGGACGCGAGACGATGTCGTCGTCCGCGGCGCTGTTCAGCGTGTTCGCAAACCGCTTCCACAAGGGTTGGCCGGACGGCTCCACGAGCCGGCAGTTGGGGACAAGCGCAGCGGCTTCCGCGGCATACGGGTCGGCGCCGTCAACCGCGACGACGACATCGCCCGCACCGGCGGCCCGGCGCAGGGCGGCAATCGTCTCGCCAAACCATTCGGCCGAGCCCGCCGCGCCGCCGCCATGCCAAAGAATTCCGGTGAGAATGCCGTCCTTCATCGCGGCCTTGATGCGCCGGACGGCTCGCGCGAAGTTCGGCGAGCCGGGACGCCAGTCCGCGAGCGTCGATCCCTTGACCGCGCACGGCACGAGCCCGACCGTGTGCAACGGGCCGCTGAACTCCAGCCAGCGCCCAAACTCGATGCCGCGGCTGCAGGCCCGCTGCCACGTGCCGTCGGCGTCGTACACCATCAGCCGCCGCGCGAAAGGAGGCCCCTTCCGCCATGACGCGTCGTCGCCGAACAGCCCGTCCGCGCCCGGCTGTCCCAGCAGCAGGTAGAGGTGTGTCTGCCTCGCCAACGGCATTCCTTCCGGCGGAACTTCGACCGCACACGCCGCCGCGGCGACCGCCAGCGACAGGAGCACGCACCCCAGGCGTCGCCTGCCGATTCTCTTTCTTTCAATCATCTGTGTCTTTCCTTTCTTGTGGTACTGATTGCGCCCGTTCCACCCGGAACATGGCCGTGTCCGGCGAACCGAACGTGAAATCGAATGCCGCGGCGTCCTCGGCGACGATGCGGTCCGACCACAGCTCCGTCACGCGCGACGCGCGGAAAGGAAGCCGGATCGTGCGCCGCCCGCCAATGGCGGCGTGGACGGACAGGAGGCGTCCGTCCGTCGCGACGGGCAGTCCGGCGTCCGCGTAGAAGTGGACGCCCGCCCGCGTCTGGACCTGCCGGAGGAGCGGCATGTCCACGTCCGCATACGCCGCCACATAGGCGATGCGGCAGCCGTTGCGCTCCGACCAGCCGAGGCCCTTCGCGCCGAAGGCCGCCCCGGTCAGCTCGCGCACGCGAGCCACGTCCAGCGTCCGCCCGTCGCTGATGCCGGGCGCATAAACGAACAAGGCCGTCTTCCCCGGCTTGAACACCTCGCGTTCCAGCCGGGCGCGGCGTTCGGGCGTCAGCAGAAACGCCGCGGGGAAAATAAAGAGACGCACCGCCGAGAGATCGGTCTCGCCGATGTCGTCGAACGAATAGGCCTCGAACGCCGCGCCCGTCCGGCTCAGCTCCGAACGCAGACGCTGGTACAGCCGGGGCGTGAAACGGTGCAAATCGTTGATCTGCAGAAGGGACTGCGGATCGACAATCAGCGCCGTGTCCGGGACGAATGTCCGACGCCGCGCTTCGGCCGACCAGATCGCCTTGGCGCGCGCAAGCGTCTTCATCTGCGCCGCCGTGGAGAAGAATCCGCCCCACATGTCAAAGCACCAGAGGGATTCGCCCATGACGATCGCAAAGCCCGTCTCACGTTTCAGCCCCGCGAGAATCTCTTCCTCCGTTTTCCACATCTGGCTTGCGCCGGGCGTGATGGAAGCATGCGGCGACTTGGAGCCCGTCATCCAGTGGTCGATCTCGTGCACCCACGTCTTCCCGTAGCGGCGGCAGGTCCCGTGCACGCCCATGAAGCCCGTGCCCGCGCCCATCGGACGGTCAAAGTAGCTGCCGGGGCTGATGAAGAAGTCGAGGTCGGGCGAGGCGAACACCTTCTCGTAGCCCAGATGCCCGTAGCTCGTCAGGGCGCCGCTCCACAGCTGCAGGATGTAGCCGAAGAAGACGCCGAGCTTGCGCTCCGCCGGGATGACTTCGCGCGCGACTGCGGCGAAGCGGACAATGGCTTCCGCGACAATCTCGTTGGAGAACGCCGCGTAGTCCAGTTCATCTCTTTCGCGCGACGGATCGCGAATGAAGTTGTCGAACGACGCCTGCCGCATGCGATCGGGCGTTGGAACGGGTGCGGGCGCAAGGCCCTTCGCTTTCCGCCAGGCGTCCCACTTCGCCGTCTTGTCTGGCGCGGCCCACCAGTCCGAGACGTCCATCCACTCGGTCGTTTTGCCGCAGGCTAGGACATAGCCAAGCACGCGACCAGCGTAGCGCGATTCGACATGCGCGAGAAAAAGGCGCAGGTACCGTTCTGTCTCGGCGCGCCACTTGCCCGAGCAGAGGGCGTTCGAGAGTCCGCAGAAGGAGTCGTAGCCTTGCGGACCGAGCCGGCGGTACATCCAGTACGGCGTGTTGAGGTCAACGAGGCAGATGAACTTCACCCGGGGATTGACGGCGATTACCTCGTCGAACTGCCGGTCGATCGCCTTTTCGTCAATCGTCCCCCACCACGTCCAGTTCGCCGGATAGGCGCAGTAGGGCGTTCCCAACATATTGTAGGTGTTCGCCGGAAAGAGCGTGACGACATTGACGTCCGCCTGTTCGGCGAATCGCCGCATGGCGTCATGTTCGGGCAGGAACGAGCGATAGGCAAAGAACGGGAACTCGTGCGCCGCCGATGCCACACCGGCGAACAGGAACGCCGCCGCGAGGCTAAGCACCCGTGCACAGGCCGCCGTTACACTATTATAGTGTGTGTGTGTGTGTGGGGGGGGGGNNNGGGGGGGGGGGGGGTATGCAAGCGCGCGGAAGTGCGCACATATGCACGCACAGCGGACACTCCGGCGAATCTTTCATCCGCCGCGCAAGCAATTCCTATCCGATCAGTAGATGCTCTCAATTCCTCTGCTCCATTCTCATGTCAAACATTATACCAAAAATAAGCACCCATGCAGATCTCATTTGCGCAGAAAATCTTATAGCCGTTTGCGACGAACAAACCACCAATGACGACTATTGTCGTGTGATGAATCACGAGCAGAGACATGTCCAGATGCAAAGAAGAAGCTCCGCGGAGCCCTCAAAAGAATTCCCTGACGGTCCGCCGGACGGATTCGCATGCACCGTCCGAGACCCTGCAATCGACAGGGGGAGTGATTCTTGGTCGTGTAGAAAATGTAGAATCCAACCTCTCCAAAGGCAGGGAGGGCAGTACCCTGCCGCCCGCGCGATAATGGAGACTTTGAACGGGTCGCAGGGGACTGCGACCCCTAC
>DJRS01000063.1 GCA_002440145.1 Verrucomicrobia bacterium UBA6354 | reverse complement strand
TCCGTCCTCTCCGCCGCGGACGCGCTCATCGCCCAGGCCATCGGCACGGACGGCATCGAGAAGACGATGGACGCGATAGAGGACGAGGTCCGCCCGACGCTCGCCCCCGGCGAACGCCTGCTCATGCGGCGCTCCCCCGGCTACGGGACGATTCCCCTGGAACTGAGCCGCGACATTCTCGCGAAACTCGACGCGACGAAGAAACTCGGCATCACGCTGACGGACAGCTTCCTGCTCGTGCCGTCCAAGAGCGTCACGGCGTTCGCGGATATTGAAAGGAGTTGAAAATGACGTTTTTGGATGGTGGCGCGGGAACGATGTTCCAGGCGGCGGGACTCGCCGCCGGCGCGGACCCGGTGGACTGGAACCTGGACCGTCCCGAAGCGGTGCTTGCGCTCCACAACGCCTACGTAGCGGCGGGGTCGCAGATTGTCCTCGCCAACACGTTCGGCGCGAACCGCCTCAAGTACGACGGTCCGCACAAGCTCGCCGACCTGATCGCCGCGGCAATTTCAATTGCCCGGAAAAGCGGCGCGAAAGTCGCGCTGGACGTCGGCCCGACCGGACGGCTCCTCGCGCCGGCGGGCGAACTCGCCTTCGAAGACGCCTACGCCGCGTTCGCCGAAATGGTCCGGACGGGCGCCGCGGCCGGCGCAGACCTCGTTTTCATCGAGACGATGAGCGACACGCGCGAACTCAAGGCCGCCGTGCTCGCCGCCAAGGAGAACTGCAATCTGCCGGTCTGGTCGACCGTCGCCCTGGGCGAGGACGGCAAACTCCTGACGGGCGGCTCGGTCGAGTGCGTCGCGACCTTGCTGGAGGGCCTGGGCGTCGACGCCTACGGGCTGAACTGCGGCCTGGGCCCCGACCGGATGCTCCCCTACGTCAAACGCCTCGCCGCCGTCGCCCGCAAACCTCTCATCGTCAAGCCCAACGCCGGCATGCCCAAACTCGTGAACGGCAAAACCGTCTTCACCGTCGGACCGGACGAATTCGCCGCGGACGTCGCCGCGCTCGTCGACGCCGGGGTGGAAATCGTGGGCGGATGCTGCGGCACGACCCCCGCCCACATCGCCCGCACGGTGGCGGCCGTCCGGGACAAGGACCCGCACCGCGCCCTCCCCCCGAAACGGACGCGCATTTCGTCCGGCACTTCCGTCGTCGAACTCGCGCCCCACGCCGGGCTCGTCATCGGCGAGCGCATCAACCCGACCGGCAAGAAACTCCTGAAGGAGGCGCTCAAGGCGGGCGACGTCGCCTATGTCATGCGGGAAGCCGTGAAACAGACGGCGAACGGCGCGGCGATTCTCGACGTGAACTGCGGCGTGCCGGGAATCGACGAGGCGGCCATGCTGGACCGCGCGATCCTGGCCGTCGAGAGCGTGGCGACCTGCCCGCTGCAGATCGATACGTCCGACCCGAAGGCGCTCGCGATCGGGCTGCGGCACGTCAACGGCAAGCCGCTCATCAACTCCGTCAACGGCAAGCAGTCCTCCATGGACACCGTCTTCCCCCTCGCCCGCAAGTTCGGCGGCGTCATCGTCGCGCTCTGCCTGGACGAGGCGGGCATCCCCGAAACGAGCGACGGACGCCTCGCCATCGCGCGCCGGATTCTGGCCGAAGGCGCCAAATACGGCTTCACAAAGGAGGATTTCGCCTTCGACGCGCTCGTGCTGGCCGTGAGCGCGGACGGCAACGCCGCGAAAACGACGCTCGAGACGGTCCGTCGCCTGACGGACGAACTCGGCGTCAACACGGTTCTCGGGGTCTCGAACGTCAGTTTCGGCCTCCCCAACCGTCCCGCCCTCAACAACGCGATGTACACGCTCGCCAAGCGGGCGGGGCTTTCCGCGGCGATTTCGAATCCGGGCGTCATACGCGAGACGGACGACCCGGCCGCCTTCGACGTCCTTTTGGCGCGCGACCCGAACTGCCTGCGGTGGATCGCCAAGTGCGCGGCGGAAGCGCAGAACGCCGCGCCCGCCCCGGCCCCTTCCGCGGCGCAAGCCACCGTCAACACCGCCATCGTGCAGGGCCTGAAGGAGGACGCCCGCACCCTCTGCGCCGCCGCACTGGACGCCGGACGCGACGCCATGTCCATCATCCAGGACGAGATCGTCCCCGCCCTGGAGGTCGTCGGCAAAGGCTTCGAGAAAGGCACCCTCTTCCTGCCCCAGCTCCTCATGAGCGCGGACGCCGCCGGCGCGGCGTTCGAAGTCATCCGCGCGGCGCTCGCCAAAAGCGGAACGTCCACCACGCGCGAGGGCGCCCCCATCGTCATCGCGACCGTCAAAGGCGACATCCACGATATCGGCAAGAACATCGTCCGCGCGCTCCTCGAGAACTATGGCTTTCGCGTCATAGATCTCGGACGCGACGTCGCGCCCGAAACGATCGTCCAAAGCGTAATCCAGTCCGGTGCCCGGCTCGTCGGACTTTCCGCGCTCATGACCACGACCGCCGGCGCCATGGCGGAGACCATCCGGCAGCTGAAGGCGGCGAAACTGCCCGTCAAGACGTTCGTCGGCGGCGCCGTCATCACGCAGGACTACGCGGACGAAATCGGCGCGGACTACTACGCCAAGGACGCCATGGCGAGCGTCCGCATCTGCGAGAGCGAACTCCGTCCCGGCGCCGCGCGGCCTTCCTGAAAACCGTCCGGCGCTATTGTTCCGGACAGCCCGCTCCCGCAGCCTGCAAGGCCCGGGGTGCGGGCACGCGCGTCACGACCACCATCGCATTCGACGGCGTGCCGGTATACCATGCGCAACAGTCCAGCGTCCCTTGCAGGCGCGTCGCATTCACGTTTCCCGCATCCCAGGCGCGCGGTTCGAAGCCTTCCGCAAGCGTCTCGGGGTCCGGCCAAGCATCGGGGTGCGCAAAAACATAGTCCGCACGGGCAATTCTGCGCTTCAACTTGCGACCGCCGCGTTCATAATAGTAATTTGCGACCAAACCCGTCCGCGCATCGTAGACGAGGCTTGGCGTGGACTCGGCGACATCGGCGATATTCGTCCGTCTCTTCGTCCATGTCTTGCCGCCATCCGCACTTGTCGCCTGGAACTGCGGGCCAAGCCCCCGCTCGCAACGTCCTATCATCAGAATGCGGCCGCCGCCCAGCGAAACCAGCGACGACTCCGTCATCCATTCGCGAAGGCGCAAATCGCGCTCTATTGTGTGCATCTGCCAATTGCGGCCGTCGTCCATGCTTACGAATATCCCCCACGCGTGGCCGCCGTCGACATCGTACCGGCCGGCAAACCAAGGCGAGACGAGACCCAATTCCGGCACAAAGACGGGATCCAATATCTGCATGGGCATCGGGTCCGGCCGCAAGGTGGCTATCTTCGAAAACGAACGGCCGTCGACCGAGCGATACAATTCATGCCGACGGCGCGACTTCTCGCCCCAGCACCGCACCCAGACCAGCAAGGCGCCCTGCGAATCGAGGCCGATGCCCTCGTTCACCTCCCCCGCCTGCGCATCCCCCGCCACAACTGTCTCCGCGGACCAGGTCAGGCCGCCGTCATGGGAAACCTTTGCGTACGAATCACGCGTACCGGGCCATATCGAATGCCCGTCTTTCGGGAATGCGCAGTCCCTGCTGTAGACGCAAACGAGGTTCGTTCCCATGGCCTGTATCATGGGCCACGCATTGTAGCCCCTTTCGTCCTGCACGATCGCGGCGTTCGAAGGCGGGCGCACGTCCGCCGCAAACGCCGCGCCGAACGCAAGCCCGCATGCCATTGCGCACATCCCACGCGCATATTTTTCCGTTTTCATCTTTCCCATGATCCTTTTGGATGTCAATCAAACAAATACTTCCACAATCTATTGCAATATCATCCGCCGCCCCACGTGCTTTTTGGGATGTCGGGCAAATGCATGCTTCTACAACCGCCGGCCGACGACAAGAAACTGCCCGAGGATGCACCGCTGCCCGGCGGGGATCCGCTTCACCGTGAAGACCGCCGTGTGGCGTCCCTGCGGCTGCTCCGGCAGGTAGACGAAGCGCGAATAGATCCGCTTCTCGCGCGTCCGGCGCCGCTCGAAAACCGCGGGTTTGCCGCCGTCCACCGAAACCTCGATCACGATCGGCTTTTCGCCCTCCTTCGCCTGCGGAATGTCGCTGAAGCCAAGCACCGTCCCATCCCAGCTCACGGTGAACGCCGCGTCCTCGGCCGTCGTCTCGAATCCACCCTTCAGCATCCGCTCCGTGCGGTTGTAGGAATCGCCGTAGACAGGGTCCTGCCTTCCGTCCGCAATCGGCCGCCAGGCAGGCGCCGTCAGGATCTCCCGCGCCGGAACCGTTTCGCACCGCTCCCAGGCGTTCGTCGCGAGCGGCTCGGGCAGGGGATGCGGCCCCGGCCGCGACGCGACCGGGAAAATGCCGCCCGTCAGCGCGCGCGCCAGGATGTCACGGTAGAGCGCGTGTCCCGCCTCGGTCGGATGCGTGCCGTCCATCGAGAAGACGAGCTTGTCCGGGACGGCGCCGCCCGCCTGCGTCGCCGCGCGCACGTCCTTCGGCACGGCCTCGACCGCCGCGCCGCCCCTCGCCGGCGCGAAGACGAACGCGGACGGGTCGTCCAGCTGCGCGACGATCGCCGGCGCAAAGTCGATGGACGGAACGCCGTAGCGTTCGCAGACGCGCTCCATCGCGCAGCCGAACGACGTCTGCCGGCCGGCCTTCAGCCCTTCCAGCATCCAGTCCGCTACCGTGTAGACGAAGCAGATGTCCAGTTCGGGGTTCGCCCGCCGCGCCTGACGGACGATGCCCTCCACGGTCGGCACGTCGAAGCCCGCCGAACCGTTGACGCGGAACTCGACGAACAAAAGGTCGGGCTTCTGCGCAAGGACGTCCGCCGCCAGCCGGATCGCCCCGTAGTCCGAGCCCGTACCCGAAATCGCGGCATTGACTTCCTCGATTGCGGCCTTCGGGAATTCGCGGCGAAACCAGTCTGTCGTCTTCTCGCGCCAGCCGCGCCGCGCCTCGGTAATGGAGCCGCCCAAATAGGCGAGGCGGACCGGCCCGCCCGCCCGCAGCTTCTTCAGCACGTTCGGCAGGCCCGCGCGCGGACGGCATTCGCGGATCGTCCGCAGGTCGTCCGCCGTCTCCGCCGCGACAACCCGGTTGCCCGCCGCGACGACGCCCATGCAGCTCTCGGAATCCCAGGTGACGCCCGGCGCGGCGA
>DJRS01000138.1 GCA_002440145.1 Verrucomicrobia bacterium UBA6354 | reverse complement strand
GGGCTTCAAGCCGATATTTGCTTGTTTTGCGCTTGATTTTTTGTTTGGATGACCATTTTACGCAACTTTCACGCGGAAAATGACGCCACCCCCTTGACATACATACCGGTAGGTATGTTATAATATGCGCCAATCAAAATTGCAGAAGAACTTTCCGATGCCGCGCAAAGTAAAAGAAGAAGCCGAAAAGACGCGCAAGAGGATCCTTGCGAGCGCCTTGGCCCTGTTCACGAAACAGGGCTACGACCGGACCACGTTCACGGATATCGCCGCGCGGCTCAAGATGACGAAAGGCGCGGTTTACTGGCATTTTCCGACGAAAGAGGCGCTTTTGCTCGCCTTGGTCGACGCGGCGCTCGAGAAGTTCCAGTCCGACTTGAGCGCGGCGCTTTCCACGGAAGACGACCTGACCTACCCGGCCGTCGCGAAAATGATGATCGCCAACGCGCTGGAAATCGCGCGCGACGCCAAGCGGGCGGACTTCTTCCGCTTCATGCGTTCCCAGGTCAAATGGGCGGAGTCGTCCATGACGAAAGTGCGCGAAAACCTCATAAACAACGAGAGTTTCGGTCCGAAACAGGCGTTTTTGCGGGCGCTCGAGAACGACAAACGCGCCGGACGCATCCGCGCGGACGTCAATACGGACGAGGTGGCGTCCGTCTCCATCGCCTGCTGGGACGGTCTGGTGAGCGCCCAGATCGAGAAATTTCTCACCTGCGACCTGGCGTCCACCCTGGCGCACACCTACGAGGCGATCTGGCGGGGGGTTCAGGCCGAAACCGCCGCGAAAACCATTTAACAAGGAGAAGAAATGAATACCAATACGGAAAAGAAAGAAGAAAAGAGCCGCACGGGAGCCGTCGCCGCGACAATCATTCTCGCCGCCGTCTGCGCCGCGGGCGGATGGATCGCCGGCGACATCTACGAACGCGTGGCGGAGAAGCCCCACGGCGCGGCGGTTCTGCCCGAGGCGATCGAGACCGTCGCCACGATGGTCGTCACCAACCTGCCCTACAATCTGCCCGAACAGTTCGTGGCGCATGCCGAAGCCCTTCAGGAAGTCGACCTGCTCCCGCAGGTGGACGGCTACATAAAGGAAATCCTCTTCAAGGAAGGCGATCTGGTCAAGGAAGGCCAGCTTCTCTACCGCCTGGACGACGAACGCTACCAGGCGGTCGTGAACCAGCGCAAGGCGGATCTGGAAGCCGCCGAAGCCGAAGCCCGCCGCGCCGAACGCTACTGGGAGCGCATGCGCAAGGCCGACGCGCGCGGCATCACCCAGCTCGAACGCGACAACGCCGAAGCTGGGGCGGACACCGCCAAAGCCGCCGTCCTGCAGGCGAAAGCCAACCTGGTCGTCGCCGAATACGACTGCAAAAAAGCGCAGGTCTACGCGCCCATTTCGGGACAGATCGGCAAAACCGCCGCGCATGTGGGCGATTACGTCGCCCCGTCCAAGGGCGCCCTCGCGCGCATCGTGCAGGTCGACCCCATCCGCGTCAGCTTTCCGCTGACGGACCGCGCCTACGTGGACTGGCGCGAGGACGCGAGCAAGGGGCTTTCGGGCGCCAACCACCGCATGCGCCTCATCCTCCCCAACGGCTCGATCTACGACAAGGAAGGCGCGTTCGACTTCGACGACAACGAAATGTCCCTGACGACCGCCACCATCACGATGCGCCTGCGGTTCGCGAATCCCGACCGCCTGCTCGTCCCGAACAGCTACGTCACGCTGATCGCGGACAAGAAAACGCCGCCGGTATACCCGACCGTGCAGCAGACCGCGATCGTCGACCTGCCCCAGGGCGGCGTGGGCGTCTATGTCGTGCAGGCGGAGGGCACCGTCCAGCTGCGCGCCGTGAAGACGCTCCCTGTGCATGAAGGCCTCATCCCCGTCACCTCGGGCCTCAAGGCGGGCGAGACGGTCGTCACCTCGGGCACGCGCAAACTGCGCGACGGCGCGAAAGTGCGCCTCGAGAAGGCGACGTCCAACGAAGAGAACGACCCGAACTACAAGCCGACGGAAATCTAAGGCTTCGGACGTCCACCAGGAGAGCAAATTGAAATGAAACTGTCGATTAGAGCCTCGATTGACAAGATAAAGACCTTTTCGAGGGTCTTTGTCGAGCGGCCGCGTTTCGCGATGGTCATCTCCATCGTGCTGACGATGGCGGGCATTCTCGCGATCACGAAACTGCCGGTCGCGCAATATCCCCAGCTGACCCCGCCGCAGATCTCGGTCACCTACAACTATCCGGGCGCCAATGCGCGCGAAGTGCAGAACACGATCGCCACGCCCATGGAAGACGAAATCAACGGCGTGGACGACATGCTCTACATGTCGAGCGACTGCACGGACGACGGCAACTACCAGCTGACCATCTCGTTCGACATCGAGTCCGACCGCGACATGGACCTCGTGAAGGTCCAGAACCGCATGTCGCAGGCCGAACCGAAGCTGCCTTCCGAAGCGAAACAGCTCGGCGGACGCGTCCGCGCCCAGTCCACGGACTTCCTGGGCTTCTTCTCGCTCGGCTCGCCCAAGGGGACGCGTTCGCGCCTGGAGCTGTCGAACTACGCCTACGGCATCATCCAGCCGGCGCTGTTGCGCGTGCCGGGCATCGGCGACGCGACGATCTACGGCCCCAAGCTCTCCATTCGCGTGTGGCTGGATCCGGCGCGCATGGCCGCCCAGGGCATGAATTCCGAGGAGGTCATACAGGCCATTTCGGCGCAGAACATCCAAGCCTCGCTGGGCGCCGTGGGCGGCTCCCCGACCGAGGCGCACGGCGGCTACACCTACTCGCTTTTGGCGAAGGGACGCCTCATGACGGCCGAGGAATTCAACGAGATCGTCGTCCGTCGCGACGGGAACGGCGGCATCGTCAAGCTGAAAGACATCGCCCGCACGGAAATCGGCGAGCAGAACTACATGTTCAACGGTCTCTACAACAACCGGAACGCCATCTCCATCGGCCTGCAGCAGAAACCGGGCGCGAACGCCATCGAGACGATGAACGCGGCGCAGGCCGTCCTCGACGATCTCGCGAAAGACTTCCCCGAAGACATGGCCATCGACCTGGGCTACGACGCGACGGACTATGTGCGGCGTTGCATCCGCGAAATCGTGGACACGCTCGTCGTCACCTTCGTGCTCGTCGTGCTCGTCTGCTATCTCTTCCTGCAGGACTGGCGCGCGACGCTCATCCCGTGCCTGACGATCCCCGTCTCGCTCTGCTCGACCTTCATCCTGATGTCCGCCCTCGGCTACTCCATCAACATGCTGACCCTGTTCGGGCTCGTCCTCGCCATCGGCGTCGTGGTGGACGACTGCATCGTCGTCGTCGAGCGCGTGCAATACCTCATCGAAACGCGCGGACTGAACGCGAAAGAGGCGACCATCCAGGCCATGAGCGACGTGACGAGCGCGGTCATCGCCACGACCCTCGTCCTGCTCGGCATCTTCGTGCCCGTGGGCTTCATGAGCGGCATCACCGGGCGCATCTACCAGCAGTTCTCCGTCACGCTTTCGGCGGCGGTTTGCTTCTCGACGGTGTGCGCACTGACGCTCGCCCCCGCCCTCTGCTCGCTTCTCCTGCACGAGGCGCGACCCTACCGGCACGGACCCTTCGCGTGGTTCAACTGGTGCCTGGAGCACTTCAAGGGCTTCTTCGTCTCCTGCGCCCGCTGGCTCGCCAGCCGCATCTTCTTGGCGCTCATGCTCCTGCTGCTCGTCGTCTTCCTGACCGTGCAGATGTTCATGACGACCTCGACCTCCTTCCTGCCGGAAGAAGACCAGCGCGTCATTTTCTGCTCGCTCGAACTGCCCGAAGGCTCCACGCGCCAACGTTCGGTGGATGTCGTCTCGCGCGCCACGAAACTGCTTTCGGAGGAGATTCCGGAAGTGAACTCCGTCCTCGCCATCTCGGGCATGTCCATGATCGGCGGACGCGGCGAAAACATGAACATGCTGATCGTCGACCTCCTGCCGTGGGAACAGCGCACGCGTCCCGACCAGGCGATCCAGCCGCTCATGAAGCGCTTCCAGGAAGTCCTCGCGAAGATACCCGAGCCGGCCGTCAAGGTCTTCGTGCCGCCGGCCATCCCGGGCCTCGGAAACAACTCCGCCATCGACCTGCGCCTGGAGGCCAAGGGCGACACGGATCCCATGCGCCTGTACGAGGTGCTCGGCGACGTCCTGCGCAAGCTCAACCGCCTGCCGAACGTCATGGCGGCGTTCTCGGGCTATACGGCCGACACGCCCCATCTGCGCTTCAACCTGGACCGCGACAAGGCGGAAATGTTCGGCGTGCCCGTCTCGACCGTCTACACGACGCTCCAGAACTACCTCGGCTCGCGCTACGTGAACGACGTGAACCTCGGCACGCAGGTCAACCGCGTGACGGTGCAGTCCGACTGGTCCGGACGCGCCACGCCGGCCTCGATCGAGCGCCTGTACGTGCGCTCCGACAAGGGCGGCATGGTCCCGATCGGCGCGCTGGGCACGATTACGCGCGAAATCGGTCCGCGCACCGTCAGCCGCTACAACATGTTCCTCTCCGCGCAGGTCAACGTCATGCCCAAGCCGGGCGTGGCCTCCGGAACCGTCATCGAGGACATCAAGAAAGTCCTGTCCGAGACGCTCCCCGACGACTACGGCTATGAATGGTCCGGCATCACCTACCAGGAGCAGCGCAATGCGGGTTCCGCCGCGCCGCTCCTCTTCCTGGCGGTCCTGTTCGGCTACCTCTTCCTCGTGGCGCAGTACGAATCGTGGACCATTCCGCTGCCGGTGATGCTTTCCATCTTCGTGGCGGTGCTGGGCGCGCTCATAGGCCTGCGTTTCTGGGGCATTGTGGCGACCGGCGCGCCGTATGCGCTCTCCATCTACGCGCAGCTCGGCCTGGTTCTCCTGATCGGCCTGGCCTCGAAAAACGCGATTCTCATCGTGGAATTCGCGAAGGACAAGCGCGAAAAGGAGAACTACTCCATCGTGGAGGCGGCGGCTTCCGCCGCGGGCGAACGTCTGCGCGCCCTGCTCATGACGGCGCTCACGACGCTCCTGGGCACGCTCCCCATGATGGTGGCGTCGGGGGCCGGCGCGGCGAGCCGCAACCACCTGGGCACGACGGAATTCTGGGGCATGGCCTTCTCGGTCGCCTTCGGCATCCTGCTCGTCCCGGGCCTCTACGCGCTCTTCCAGACCTGGCGCGAACACGCCAAGCGTTTCTTTGCCTACCTCTCGGTTACCGCGGCGCGCCGCCGCGAACTCAAGGATCGGAGAACAAAATGAAAAAAACGCAATTCTTCGCCTACGCCACCGGGGCGATCGCCCTCATAGCCGCCGGATGCGCCGCGCTCCCCTCGGTCGGACCCGACTACGAGGAGCCCGTCTACGCGCTGCCCGACCGTCCCCTGCCGGACGCCGGGGCGCCCACCACGAACAAGACCGCCATCGGCGAGTTCACGCCGGCGGACGCGGCGGACGACGCGCGCACCCTCCTTTCCACGAACGAAGTGCGCCTCTGGTGGACGCGGTTCGACGACCCCGTTCTCGCGCACTTGGTGGACGAGGCCGTCTCGAACAACCTCTCCTTCCTGCAGGCCGCCAGCCGTCTGGAGGCGAGCCGCTGGGAACTGCTGGGATCCTACGCGGCCTACCTGCCGAAAATCTCGCTGGACGGCGCCGCCACGCGGGGCGACTACCACCGCTACACCTCGACCGGGAACAGCAGTTGGCGCTCGACCGGCTCCAAATTCGTGCATAGCGACCTCTTCCGCGGCGGATTCGACGCCACGTGGGAGATCGACATCTTCGGCGGCAGCCGCCGCGCGACGGAAGAAGCCTGGGCGCGCGCCGAGGCGGAAGGCTGGTCGCTCGCGGACGCCTGGGTCAGCCTGACGGCGGAAGTCGGCCGCCAGTACATCGCCCTGCGCACGACCCAGCAGCGCATCGCCGTCGCGCGCACCAACCTCGTCCTCCAGACCGAGACGTACGACATCCTCAAGTCCCGCCTCGATTCGGGCATCGGCGACGAACTCGCCGTGAGCCAGTCCAAGTACATCGTGGACCAGACCCACGCGACCATCCCGCCCCTGCTCGCGCAGGAGGAGTCGCTCCTCAATGCGCTCGCCATCCTCACGGGCGCCATGCCCGGGAGCCTGCACGGACTGCTGAAGGACTGCCCCGACCGCGACTGGCTCGTCGCCCCCACACGCCTGGCGTCCGTGCCGACGGACCGCATCCGCACGCGCCCCGACGTGCGCGCGGCGGAACGCGAACTCGCCGCGCAGGTCGCGCACGTGGGCGTCGCCAAATCCCAGTGGTATCCGCGGCTCTTCATCAACGGCACCCTGGGGCTCGAGTCCGTCAAAGTGCAGAAATTCCTGAGCAAAGGCGCCTTCTACGGCACGATCGGGCCTTCCTTCAGCTGGCCCATATTCCAGGGCGGCAACATCTACGCGAACGTCAAGGCCGAAGAGGCCCGCATGGACGAAGCCTTCCTGAAGTACGAGGAGACGCTCCAGAAGGCATACGGCGAAGTGCGGGACGCCTATGCGGCGTATACGCAGGAGTACCACCGCTACGAAGCCCTGCGCGGCGCCGTCAAGGCCGCGGAGGAAGCGGTGGCGATCTCCAAGGATCTGTACCGGAACGGTCTGCGCGACTTTACCGCCGTCATCGACGCCCAGCGCTCCCTGCTGACCCTCGCGGAGCAGTTCGTCGTCAGCCGCGGTCAGATCTCGACGGACGTCATCGCCCTCTACAAGTCGCTCGGCGGCGGACTGGACGAGTCCGAAGGCGAAGCGGTTTCGGAGTCCGCCCAGTAGCCCGCACGCTCAAGCGAAAACAAAGGAGGCTTGTGCGACCCGCACAAGCCTCTTCTGTTTCTTTCATGCGCGGCGCAAGCCGCGCCCGTCCTTAAAGGACCATCTTCAGTCCGGGCACGCGCTTGAGCTGTTCGTCGAACTTGGCCATTTCCGCCCGGTCCTTGAAGCGCACCGAGATGCCGTACGAGACGTACTTCCCGCCGGACGACGTATTGGCCTCCGTAACGGGCGCCACAAGATCAAAGCCCTCAAAGAGCGCCTTGGTCTGGGCATCGTCGCGTCCTTCCGCATTCACGATGATGCGGTGATGGGCGACGACCGGGAATTTCAATTCTTCGTTCATGGCACAACCTCCTTGGATAATGAATTGTCATTGTTCAGATGAAATTGAAAGGACGACTCGAAAGGCCCGGAACCGATTCCCTCAAAGTCCATACCCATATTATATCAAAAACCGGGCTCGTCCGCTTGCCTTCTTTGCCGGCGCCCCCGACATTTTATTCCGGCAATACGCACTAGTCGTTCGAAACAGGATGCCAAGGAAAGATCTATCCAAGCGAAAGAAATCAAGCGAGATGATGAAGTTTATTTTCCCGGCTCTTTCGTCTCTTGAGAGAGCAACTGCCCAAGTGCATAATCCGTCGCGTAATCGCCCACAATGCCGCCATCCACTATCCGCCTGTAGCGTCCGAATCCCGAAGCGGGCGTGAAGGTAAGTTCGCCAAATTTGATGTCCCCGTCGGGCAAAATGTAGAAATCCACGCGGACGAACGGAAAACCTTCCGCCAATTTCTCGGCCAATTCGAAAAGCTCGTCCATTTGCGGAGGCTTGGGCACATCATCCTTATGTGGTCTGTAATTGACGAAAAACGGCTGTTTCTTCCAGTTTTTGTCGTAATAGCACATCGTGGTGCCATTTTTCGAGCGATCGAAATAGAGTGCCGCATACCGCGCTTTGCCGTTGAAGCAGAATATCTTGTAGTCCGTCAACGAATGTCCCGGAACGCCCAGATACTCCTCCACGAGCAAACGCCGCGGAATGGAACGGTATTGGAGTTCGTATTCCTTCCGCGAGAAATCCTCTTTCAACCAACCATCACAGAGGCGCTTCAGTTCCGGGATGTCCACGCGGTCCTTGTCCGCCACGAGTTTGTACCACCCCGAACCGTGATTGGGCTTCAACACGAAACGCCGCGGCAATGCGGCAAAGTCTATTTCTTCGAACGCGCGGTAGCAGCCGTGCATTTTCGTCAAATACTTCTCCCCGATTCGGTCCGCCACATACGCGCGCACGGTCCACTTGTCCGCCAGCGCGGGATAGGGCGCGTTCGCCATGCGGTGGAGTTTCTGCCATTGGATCTTCTCGTTGAACGTCTGCGGATTCTCCAAATCGGGACGATACCCCACCAGACGCTCGAACAGGTTGGCGAGCACGCGCGCCGG
>DJRS01000110.1 GCA_002440145.1 Verrucomicrobia bacterium UBA6354 | reverse complement strand
GTTGCGCCGGAACGGCGACCCCTTGCGCCGGAACGGTGACCCCGTCGCGCCGGAACGGTGACCCCGTCGCGCCGGAACGGTGACCCCCGTCGCGCCGGAACAACCGCACGGTGCAGAAGAGGGTGCAACTGTCTCGCCTGCCGGGTACACAGGCGCGCAAGCGGATTCAAAGAGGCAATTTCATGAAACAGTCGGCCGCATCCAGGGGAACGGCGACGGTTCCGGCGCAACGGGGTGGTTATCGGGCAGGACGACGGCATCGGCGGACCATCTCTGCGGGAGATTGCACCCTTCAAAACACCCCAGAAGCCGGCCTTGCTAGGCCCCAAAACACCGTCTCCTCGTACAGATTGGCGTTAGTCGCGATTAACATTTGCGCTGACTTGCAATTTCAGCGCAAATTCGTGCGAAAACCTAACTTATCGTCCTAAAACTGGAGGTCTGCCCGGCTTGCCTTCTCCGCCACTTCGCGCACCCGGCGGTGGGCTTCGGCAAACACGGCGGGGTCGAACTTCACGACCTTGCGGTCGTAGGTGACAAGCCCGTTGATCTCGCCTTCGACGTCCGTCGTCTGGGTGTAGACGCTCCCGGCGAGCCCCTTCGCCGCCAGACCGCCGACATGATCCATCAGGTTCACGTACTTCGTCTCGAACGCCTTGCGGTCGGCGTCCTTGCCCGTGTCGCCGTAGCCCCAGGCGTTCGCCGTCCACAGGTGGCCGGCGACGCGGCATCCGAGTCCGCCGAACTCGCCCAGGAAACTGGCGCGGCGCGGATTCACGGGCAGCATCTCCGGCTTTTCCCTGTAGTCGTGCCGGTCTACGACATCCCCCGACTCCTCTTCCTCCGGCGGCCTGTGGCGGCTGGTGTTCCACTCGCCGTTCGCCCAGCCCATGCCCCTGTCGCCGCCCTCCCAGTCGTGCCAGCCCGAAGGGCCGTCCACGAGGCGCGTCGGGTCATGCCGCTTCATCCACAGCAGGGTGTTGCGCGTCTGGACGGGTCCGGGCTGCCCGCAGGACTCGTTGTAGGGAATCCACATCACGACGGATGGCGCGTTGTAGAGCCGGTCCATCATCTCCTTGAGTTCCCGGCGGTACAAGCCGTAGCGCGCCTCCGCATCGCCCGTACCCGACGGCATATCCTGGATGACGAGGATGCCGAGCCGGTCACAGAGCGCGTAGTAGCGGCGCGGCTCGACCTTGATGTGCTTGCGCATCATGTCGAAGCCCGCGTCCTTCAGCAGTTTGACGTCCCAGGCCATCGCCTCCTCCGACGGGGGCGTCAGCAGACCGTCCGGCCACAAGCCCTGGTCGAGCGTCCCGAGAATATAGCGGAACTTGTTGTTCAGGCGGAAGCGCAGGACGCCCTTCGCGTCGGGCGCCATGTCGAACTTGCGCATACCGAAATAGCCGTCGACGCGATCCTCGCCGCAGGTCGCCGTGAAGCCGTAGAGGTTCGGCTCCTCGGGACTCCACAGCTTGAACCCCGCCGGCATCTTCACGACCAGCGCCCCGTTCTCCGTCCGCCCCTGCAGCCCCGCAACCGTCACCTCGACTTCGGGCTTCGCGAACTTCGGACTTTTCACGTCGAACCGGAAGGTGACCGTTCCCGCGTCGATGTCGGTCGTCACCCGATAGTCCTCGATGTAGGTTTCGGGCACACGCTCCAGCCACACCGTCTGCCAGATGCCCGAAACGCGCGTGTAGAAGCATCCGCCGGGCCTGAAACTCTGCTTGCCGCGCGAGTTGACGAAGTCCTCCGTCGGATCCCATGTGCAGACCACGAGTTCGTTGGAGGCGCCCGAAACAAAGTCCGTAATGTCCAGCGTAAACGGCAACTGCCCGCCTTCATGGGGAACATCCGTCACCTCACGCCCGTTGACGAACACCTGCGTGCGGAAATCCACCGCGTCGAAGTTGAGGAGCAGCCGCTCGCCCGGCTTCCGTGTGCCATCGATCGTGCGGCGGTACCAGAGAATCTCGCCGGGCTCCAGCAGACGGCCCACGCCCGAAAGGGACGACTCGATTGCGAAAGGGACGAGAATCCGCTCGTCCCATGTCCGGGGGACTTCGGGCGCGTCTTTCGTCACGGCATAGTCCCACAGCCCGTTGAGGTTCACCCAGCCGTCACGGACCATCTGCGGACGCGGATATTCGCGCCAGGCGTTTTCCGGCGTGACCTTCTCGCCCCAGACTGTTTTCAGCGGAACCGGGGCCGGGAACCAGCCCGCTCCGCCCGCCTGATTTTCCATTCCGTACGAAGCGCCGAGCGCGAAGGAAAGCGCTCCGCAGAAGATGCCTTTTGCGTATTTCATTTCTTTTCTTTTGCTGTTTAGGGTTGTTCAATCCGGTTCTTGGGCCAGCGCGCCCTGACAAATCCGCCGCCGCCCGTGCCGGCGACGACAAGTTCGGGGTCGAACGGGTCGAACGCCACGCAGGTCAGGCGGCGGACGTGCAACCCGTCATTGGCGCGCGCCCACGTCGTGCCGTCGTCCGCGCTGATCCACACGCCGTGCCCGCCGGCGAAATCATGGTAGGGGTTGTCGGCCGTCGTCAGGATGATCCGCGCCGGGTCGGACGGATCCGCCGCGACCGCGTAGGCCAGCGTCTCCCCATGCAGACGCGTCCACTCCTTCGTGCGGGGGTCGTACCGCCAAAGTCCGCGCCGCGTCGCGTCGCCCGTGCGTCCGCGGCAGACCAGCACGCGTCCCCGCCCGTCGCACGCGATGCGCCCGTCGCTCTCGCCGGGAAGCCCCAGCAGACGGAAGTCCCGCCAGTCGTCCGTCTCGAACACACCCTGCGCGTTGCGCACGTAGAAGCGTCCGGGGTGCGTCGGGTCTTCGGCGAAATCCCCGGTCGTCGCCGCGGTCTCGTCCTTCTTCCACGTCTCGCCGCCGTCTTCCGTGCGGTAAAGGCCATCCTTCAGGATGACGAATGCGCGGCAACCGCGGTCGGGGTCCGCCCAAACGCCGCCGTACTCGCCCGCATCCGCTTCCGGCAGTCCGTGCGCCGCGCCCTGCCGCACCCGCCAGGTCGTGCCGCCGTCGCGGCTGACGGCGACGCCGTTGTTCGCCCCGAACTGCCCCGTCGTCAGATAGACGGACCCGTCCCTTGAAAACGCCGCGGACACACCGCCCAGCCACGGCGAAGCCTCGCCATTCGCATAGTGCCAACTCTGCAATCCGTCGTCGGAAATCCAGCCGCGCCCCGCATCCATCATCTGCACGACCGACTGCCCCCTGCGGTAGGGATTGAAGACGATCGCCTTCGAGCACCAGCCGTTCCAGCCGCGTCCGCGCCAGTTGTCCGGCTTGGCGACGTCGGGACGGAGGGCTGTCATGTCCGTCCATGTCCGACCGCCGTCAACCGTTTTCAGCACGTATTCGGAATTGTACGCATACGCCGTCCGGGCATCCGCCGGCGAGGCGGCCAGGCGGCAACCCGGCCCAGCAAAACAGGCCGTCGCGATCGACTTCCTGTCGGCCCCCTTCCGCCAGGAACGCCCGCCGTCGTCGCTCGTCCAAATGGCCGTCGAGTGCCAGCTCATATCGCTCACGTACATCCGATGGGGCGGCAGAGGCGAAATCTCGATATCCGCGAAGTGCGACATGAGGTTGGGGTTCGCGTCCGCCGTCTTGCGAATCCCGCCGTCGCCCGGCTGGAACGTGCGCCCGCCGTCCGTGCTGCGGTAGAGTCCGCCGGGGAGGAGACAGCCCTCCGCATTTCTCGGCGCGGCGACCGCCCAGACGATGCCGGTCTCGATCGGATGCGTCGTGACGCTTGCCAGATGCGTGGGTATGCCCTCGACTTGACGGCGCACCCACGTTTTGCCGCGGTCGGACGAGATGAACCACCCCGCCTCGTCCGCGAAAGCGTGGTATCGTCCGTCCGCGCCCTTCCACGCCTTGATGATGTTGACCCCCTCGACGCCGTTCGTCGTAAACCCGTCTTTCGTCAGCGTCCCGACACGCCGCCAGTCGCCGCCGTCGTTGTCGCTCGCCCAGACCGCCCCCGTCGTCCCGCAGCGGCTCCACCGCCGCGAACTGCCCCCAAAGGCGAGCAGACGGCCCGGCGTGTCCGTATCGACGAGAATCTTCTCGACAATCGCCGTGTACCGGCCGCGGCTCGGCGGCGGCATCCCCCTTCGGCGCGATTCCCACGACCGTCCGCCGTCCGTGCTGACGAACGGCCCCATGCAGGACCCGATCCAGACGACGTTCGTCTTCATGGGATGGAATGTCACCGAAGCCATCTCGTACGAGGGCAGCCCCAGCCCGGGCCGCCAGTTTTCCCCGCCGTCGAACGACACCGCCGTGCCCAGCATGTCGCCGCCTGAAACGAGATGCGCCGCGTCATGCGGCGAGACGGAAAGCGAGACGATCGCGCCGCCGCATCCGGGTTCGCGCAGCGGCTCCCAGACCAGCGAAGGCGCCGCGCCGGCCGAATGCGCCGCGCCACCTGCCAAGCCGCCGACAAGAATAGCCAAAAACAGTCTCTTTTCCATTTCCTTCTTCTCCATTTTCACTTTCACATTCTACCCGCCGCGCGTAACCGTCCACCCGGTCCCGCCGCCAAAGAGACCGGCAGAACGGGCTTTAGGGGGGGGGACTACTCGAACCGCATGCCGCGGAAAAGAAGCCCGGCGCGTTGCGACTCGAATATCTTGAATTGGACGGTGATTTTCAGAATCTCGCGCGCATCCTCGCCCGCCAGGCGGCGGAGAGGTATCCGCGCCTCCTGCCAGGTGCGGGGATCGGCGTCCACCTTCTGGGGCGGAACCGGGAAGAAGCCGTCCCAGACGTAAGATCCGTTCACGATCTCGCCGTTCTTCTTCTTGTATGTGACGGAGATCTGGGGAATCTGCGCCGGCTGGAACGCCGGACCGGAGGGGGTCTCCCCGAGATTGAGCTCGAAAACGAGGCTCCGTCCCGCCACGTCTCCCGCGGCCAGCGGGATGGGGCGCGCGAGCGTCAGCGTGCACCCCGACCAATCGGTGGTCTCGTCCGAAACGCACAGATTCAGCACGCCGTCCTGCAGGGCGGGCGAAACGCGGCCCCACGCGCCGCACTTCACCGCCGAGGGGACGAACGGCACGGCGTAGCGATTCGAATCGGGACGCTGAATCGTCACCGCGGCGATCGAAATGCCGTCCTGACGCGCTTCGAGACAGAGCTGGTTGAACGTCTTTTCCGGCTGTGGATTCGTCCATTGGACGAGATAGAGGGGGCGTCCGTCCATATTGCGCCACCCCGTCCGCTCGAACGCCGCGGGCGCGGCGAACCCGAACGGGGCCGGACTCCCCTTCTCCGCCTCCAGCCGGCCGGCGAAGAGCGGACCTTTCGCGTTTTCGGGCGCGTCGAAGAGGACGCACAGCGCCTGCACGCGGCCCTGCACGGCTACGGAAACCGGCTCGTTCTTCTTGAGGAACACGCCGGACTTCTCCCCGTTCTGGTCGATGCGGATGAAGTCGAACGGCACGCCCTCGCAAACTTTCCGTCCCCACGGCATCGCGCCGAAGCGATCCTCCAGCTTCCCGTTGGCAGCCGCGCGTAGATCCACGCACACGGCATCGGCCGGCGGCACGTAATAGGCGTCAGTGGAAATCGCCAGGCGATGGCTCGCGAACCAGTCCGACAGGCCGGCGAAAAAGGCCTCGGGCGTCTCGGAGACGGTCGCCGCCGGTCCGTCCGCCGCGCGGATGACGACCGGCACGTTGGGCAGAAGCCGCACCAGGATGTCCCCCTCGTCCGTGCGGGCGAGACGCAGCCCCGTCGTCACGTCAATCCAGTCGGAGCGTCCCGCGCCCACCGCCTGCGGACGCAGCCGGACGGCCCGCGGCGCCAAGTCGTTGTTGACCAGGATGAAGCCTTCCGCTTTCCCCCTGCGCGCCGCCGCGCATTCCACGCCGGGAACCTCCTCGCCCGTGCGCACATCCGTGATGAGGCAGGAGGGCCGCACGCCCACCGCCGCGGCCAGTTCGCGATAGGTCCGGGCCGCTTCGCGCGTCGAGGGGCGCTGGGCGAGGTGGATATGGCGCCCCTTCCCGACCGTTTCCGTCTGCGGCTTCAAAAACGCCGCGGGCGAAGGCTCGCCCCACTCCGTCAGATTCGGCAGATTGGCGACCGTGACGAGCGTGCCGCCTTGCGCGATCCACTTCCTAAGTCGCGCATTCGTCTCCGGGAGCGTGGCGTCCACGCCGGCGGCGACAATCATCCGCACCCCCTCGAGATGTTCCTTGTCCAGCTGTTCCTCGAACAGGACCTTGACCGGCAGGCGCGCCGCCAGCAGGGCCATCGCCGCCTCGCGCGCATAATAGCCGTTGGCCCGTCCCAAGGCGCGCGCCAGACGCAGGGTCGGCTGGGAATACAAAAGCGCGACGCGCGCCGGCACGCCCCGGTCCCGCGGCGTGAAAAGATCGTTGACCGCCGCGATATCGTGCGCCGCGTCCTGGATGCCCTTGAACGCCTCCGGCGGACACGCCAGCGGATTCAGGGCGCGGTACGGGAAGTCCTCCGCTTCGCGGCGCACGCCGTCGGGGCCCTTCCAGACGGGATTCCAAGCCGCCGGACGGTCCATCTTGAAATAATAGGTCCCGTTCAGGCCGCGCGCATATTCCAAGAGGATCCGGTGGCGGTGCGACGCGCGCGTGTTGCCCATGTAGGCTTCCCCGTCCACGAGGGGACGCTTCCCGGCGACAGCCAGGGAGACGAGCACGTCGAACGGGTCCCCGCCGCCCGTGGGCGTCACCACGACGTCCGTCGTCTCGTTGGCCAAAAGCGGATCGATCTTGTCGAGCGTATTGCCGAGCGGCTGGAAGCAGGTGCGCGCTTCGGGGTCGATTTCCCGCAACGCCGCCTTCCCCTGCCGGATGGCCCGCGCGAACTGCCGTTCGTGGAACTTCATCGTCTCGACTTTCGCCGCGGCGGACGGAGCAGCGGACGGAAGTTTGGCGAGTTCCTTCGCGAGGGCCTCGCGCGCCTTGGGCGCCGTATCTTCGTAGGTCGGTTCGTTGAAGAGTTCATAGACGAACGGCCGCACGCCATTGGCCAGCAATTCTCTCGCGCCGCTCTGGAACATCTCCCTGTAGAGCCGCCATCCTTCTTCCGTCACGACGGAGTAGGGCATGAAATGGCAATTCCCGGCCGAAAACGCGTCCGGCGACGGCAACCGCCCGGGTTCCGGCCGCAACGCGCCGTGCGTCCAGTCCGAACAGGTGAAATCGACATAGACGGGCAGTCCGTTGTTGTAGTACCCGGGCGCGATTCCCTTCCAGTCCACCTCGCTGCCCGCCTGCCAGTACGACTTCTCCGGACGGTACTTGCGCATCCAGGTCGTCGACGTTTCGCCGCCGGTCGCGTTGAAGCCGAGCCGATCGAACTGGGTACGCGCCGGCGGCTGGCAGTAGATCCACTCCGAACCCGGC
Source organism: Verrucomicrobia bacterium UBA6354 (assembly GCA_002440145.1). Taxonomy (GTDB): domain Bacteria; phylum Verrucomicrobiota; class Kiritimatiellia; order RFP12; family UBA1067; genus UBA1067. Next base: position 872 of record DJRS01000110.1, on the reverse strand, counting down.
GGAATCTTCATCCCGGGCGGAAGATCCGCATACGCGTTCGTCGTGGGGGTCCCGTAGATGAGGTTGGCGATCAGATAGACGGGCCGGCCGTCTTTCTCGAAACTCCCGTCCGCGGCGATTTGCAAGCCTGCCCGGGGCGCGAAGGCCTTCCAATAGCGGCAACCGCCAAACGCCGCGAGCAGAAGGAGCAACCCAAGCGCCAGGCACTTCCAGGGTGACATCTTCATTCGACAATCCTTTCGCATTTTATGTTCGACTCCATTATAACCGATGATTCCATGCCTTGTCAAGACGCTTCCGTCCGTCGCCACCTTCTACCTGAAATGGAGCTCGAAGCCGTTGCGGTACGCGAACGACGGATTCTGCACGAGCCAGGCGCGCGCCACGCCGTCGTTCTTTGTCCGGTAGACGCCGACGACGCGGTATTCCCGGCCGCCTTCCGCGTCCAGCATCTGCTTGAGCGCCTTTTTCGCGGCGTAGAGTTCCCGCGGGACCGGCGTGGTGACGGGGCGCCAGCTCGGCTTCGCCAACGGCGCGAATATCTTCAAATCCTCCGCGACGCCGCCGGTGCCGGACGAAACCGTCCGTCCCGCGACCAGCGCATTCAGTACGGCCGTGCCGGGCGCGTCGCCCGAAAACCAGATTTCGTCCAGCGCAATGGGCATGTCCTGCTCGTTCGCGCCCGTGTAGAACGCCTTTTCGTTCAGCGTGAACGCCGAACTGCGCCCGAAATCGACCTTCCTCAGCGCGTTCGTGTTTCCGGCGAACAGGAACGCACCGACCGTCTTCAGGGTACCGTTCGTCCCCAGTGCGGCGGAGGTGACGCGGCGCCAGTTGGCGAAGGCCCGGTCGCCCAGCGTCTCGACGTTGGG
>DJRS01000022.1:7239-14966 GCA_002440145.1 Verrucomicrobia bacterium UBA6354 | reverse complement strand
GACTCAGAATATGATATAATATGGGAACTATGAACCTATTTGAAGATTTGAAGGCGCGCGGGCTGATCGAGGCTTTGACGGACCCGGAGATCGAAAAGACGCTCGAAAAGCCGATTACGCTCTATTGCGGATTCGATCCTTCCGCCCGCAGCCTGCAGGCGGGCAATCTGGTTTCCATCATGGTGCTGAAGCGCTTCCAGCAGGCGGGGCATCGCGTCATCGCGCTGGTGGGCGGCGCGACCGGGCTCATCGGCGACCCGAGCGGAAAGTCGGCCGAACGCAACATGCTGACGGTCGAGCAGGTCGAGGAGAACAAGAAGGGCATCCGCGAGAATCTGGCGCGCGTGCTGGACTTCGACGGTCCGAACGCGGCGATTATGGCGGACAACTACGACTGGTACAAGAACACGAGCGCGATTGCGTTCCTGCGCGACATCGCCATAAACTTTCGCGTGCCGCAGATGCTGGCGAAGGAAAGCGTCAAAAAGCGCCTGGAGGCGAGCGAGGGCGCGCTGACGTTCACGGAGTTTTCGTATCAGATCCTGCAGGGAAACGATTTTCTGCATCTGTTCGACACCTACGGGTGCCAACTCGAAATCGGCGGCGCCGACCAGTGGGGGAACATCACGGCCGGGACGGATCTCGTGCGGCGCATGCGCGGCAAATCGGCGTACGGGTTGACATTCCCGCTTCTGTTGGACTCCGCCGGACGCAAATTCGGCAAATCCGAAGGAAACGCGCTCTTTCTGGATGAATCGCTCACGAGCGTCTACGATTGGTACCAGTACTTCCTGCGTTCGGCCGACGCGGACGTCATCCGCTATCTGAAGGTCTTTTCCATGCGTCCGCTCGAAGAAATCGCCGCGCTGGAGGCGGAAATGAAGGCGCATCCCGAAGCGCGCATCCCGCAGAAGGCGCTCGCGGAGGAGCTGACGCGGCTGATCCATGGCGAGGCGGGGCTCAAAAAGGCGCAGGACGCCACGCAGACGCTGTTCGGCGGCTCTCAGGCCGGGAAGAGCGCGGCGGAACTCGAGACCATCTTCAAGGACGTGAAGAGCGCGACGGTCAAACGGGCGGAGTCGGTCGGACGCACGGTCTGGTCCGTCGCGGCGGCGGCGGGGATGTTCAAGTCCAACGGCGAAGCGCGGCGCATGGCGCAGCAGGGCGGGCTTTCGCTCAACGGGGCGAAGGTCGACGACAAGCGGCTTTTGGCTGAAAGCGATCTCGTGGAAGGGCGGCTGGCCGTCCTCAAGCAGGGCAAGAAGAACAACTTCCTTTTGAGGGTCGAAGGTTGAAAACGCTCGAACGCTATGTGTTCAGCTCGTTTTTGTCGAGTTTCACGCTCGCGTTCCTCGTCTTGAGCTTTGTGCTGACGATCGGGCTCATGGTCCAGATCGTCGGCTTGATCCTGGACGGCGTGTCGCTTTCGCTCGTGGGGTCGTTCGCCGCGGTCAGCTTTCCGGAGACGATGCAGTGGACGATTCCGCTCGCGCTTCTCGTCTCGGGCATTCTCGTTTTTTCGCGCCTGAGCGCGGACAGCGAAATCGCCGCGATGCGGGCGTGCGGCGTGAATCTGCTGTCGGTCGTGAAGTGGCCCGTTCTCTTCGCGTTCGGTTGCTCGCTTCTGGGGGCCTGGGTCAACAACGAGATTGTGCCGCGCGGACACACGGTGCGGCGCAATCTCAAGGCGAAAGTCTCGGTCGACACGAGCCTGGACGTGCTGGAGCCGGGCGTATGGATAGACGACTTCCCGAAGGCGAAGATCTATTTCGCCGCGCGCGAAGGGAATTTGCTGAAGGACGTGCGCGCGTTGGATTTCTCGAACCCCAAAATCAGCCGCTTCATCACGGCGAAAGAGGCGCGGGTGACGGAGGATGGACGCGACGTCGTGCTCGATTTGCGCATGATGACGGTCGATCCCGTGGACGAGAACACGCCCGGGATGATGTCCGTGGAGCGCTATTCCTACCGCATCCGCAACGCGCTGAAGAACGCGCGCTATACTAAAAAGACGAAAGATTTGCGTTTTCGCGAGATTCTGGCGAGCATTCGCGATCAGGCGGCGGAAGTCGCGCGGCTGAAGTCCGCCCATGCGGACAGCGGCACGATCAAGGCTGCGCGCAGGGGGTTGTCCCGCACGAAGGTGGAGCTTTCGAAGCGCTTCGTGTTCGCATGCGCGTCGCTTTGCTTCGTTCTTGTCGGCATTCCGCTGGGCATTCGCGCCCAGCGCAAGGAAAGTTCCATCGGCATGGCCATTTCGCTGGCTGTCGCGCTCGGCTATTATCTGCTGGTCATGCTCATGCTGAGCCTGGACCGCACCTATGTGATACATCCGGAAATTCTGATTTGGCTGCCTGTTTTGGCTTCTTTGGCGCTCGGGTGCCTGCTGATCCGCAAGAATCTTTAAGAAGGAGAACATATGTCGAAGATACATTCAACCGCGATAGTGGAAGACGGCGCTGTGCTGGGGGCCGACGTGGAAGTGGGTCCTTATGCGCATGTCGGGCCGCACGTGAAGATTGGGGCCGGCACGACGATCGGGCAGGGCGCCATCGTCGACGGGCATACGACAATCGGCGAGAAGTGCCAGATTTTCCCCTATGCGCTCGTCGGCATGAAGACGCAGGACCTCAAATACAAGGAAGGATCCGTCAGCTACGTCGAGATCGGCGACCGCACGGTCATCCGCGAATTCGCCACGGTGCATCTGGGCACGGCGGACGGCGAAAAGACGGTCATCGGCAGCGACTGCCTCTTCATGGCGTACTGCCACGCGGCGCACGGATGCGTGCTGGGCAACCACGTCATCTGCTCCAATGCCGTCCAGCTCGCCGGCGACGTGCATCTGGCGGACCATGTGATCGTCGGGGGCATCACGGGCGTGCACCAGTTCTGCCACGTCGGACGCCACGCGATGGTCGGGGGCGCGGCGAAGGTGCGGCAGGATTTCCCGCCCTACATGCTGGGGGACATGGTCGAGGGTTCGCTCAAGGTCATCGGCCCGAACGTGGTCGGCCTGACGCGACGGGGTTTCCCGCGCGAAGTCATCCAGGCCCTGAAAGAAGCCTATCGCTTCCTGTATCGCGACGGGCTCAACCGGACCCAGGCGCTGGAACGCGTCGAAAACGACATCGAGCAACTGCCGGAGATCAAGGAGCTCGTCGCCTTCTACCGGGAGTCGAAGCGCGGCGTTTCGTAATTCCGGCGAAAATATGGTATAATATCGGGAAAGAATTCCAGAGAAAGGCTAATCAAATGAGACCTGTAGTTCTAATCATACGCGACGGCTGGGGCGTCAATCCCCGCAAAGAGGGCAACTCGGTTTTCGACGCGAAAACGCCGGTGATCGATGAAATCCGGGCGCGCTATCCGCACTGCTTGCTGGATTGCTGCGGCGAAGCGGTCGGCCTGCCGGACGGCTACCAGGGCAGTTCCGAGGTCGGGCACCTCAACATGGGCGCGGGGCGCATCGTCGTGCAGGAATTGAAGCGCATCGACGACGGGCTGTCCTCGGGCGAGCTCTTCAAGAATCCGAAGTGGGAAAACCTGATCGCGCAGTGGAAGGCGCACAATTCGCAGTTCCATTTCATGGGGCTCTTGCAGGACGAGGGCGTCCACGCCCACCAGGAGCATCTCTTCAAGCTGATGCGCCGCGCGCGCGCCGAATTCCCCGAGGGGCGCATCGTGGTGCATCCCTTCCTGGACGGACGCGACACGCCGCCGCGCTCCACGCTCGAGTACGTCGCGCGCCTGAAACAGGAACTTGCGGCGATCGGCAACGCCAAGATCGGCACGGCCATGGGCCGCTACTACGGCATGGACCGCGTCAAAGACTGGAAGCTCACGAGCGAAGCCTACGATTGCATCGTGGGGTGCAAGGGCAAGCACGCGGCGACGGTCGAGGAAGCCGTGAAGTACGAGTACGCGAACGGCAAGACGCCCGACGGCACGCCGATGACGGACGAGTACATCCCGTGCTACACGATCGGCGACTACGCCGGCGTGAAGGACGGCGACGTCGTCATGCACACGAACTATCGCCAGGACCGCGCGATCCAGCTGACGCAGGCGTTCGTCTGCGACGACTATCCGGGCGAGCGTTGCGCACGTCCCAAGATCGCCTTCCTGGGCTTCACGCGCTACTGGGACGAGTTCAAGGACTATCTGCTGGGCGCGATGGGCGCCGGCGGCGGCATGGCCAACCTGCTCGGCGAGGTCGTCTCCAAGGCGGGCCTGCGCCAGCTGCGCATCGCCGAAACCCAGAAGTTCCGCCACGTCACGAGCTTCTTCAACGGCAAGTCCACGACGCCTTCGCCGGGCGAGGACCAGGTGGAAGTCAAGAGCCGCTTCGACCCGGCGACGTTCGCGAGCCATCCGGAGATGGACGCCTACAACGTGACGGACGAGCTCCTGCGCCGTCTGGAGGACAATCCGTACGGCATGATCGTCGTCAACTACGCGAACTGCGACATGGTGGGGCACACCGGCAACGAGAAGGCCGCGGCGCGCGCCGTCGAAGTGACGGACGAGTGCATCGGCAAGATCCTGCCTCGCCTTCTCGAGCTGGACGCGCATATCCTCATCTATGCGGACCACGGCAACGCCGAGCAGATGGTGGACTACCGCACGGGGCTTGTCAAGACCTCCCATACGCTCAATCTCGTCGACTGCTTCTACGTGGCGAACGATGCGCCGGGCGTGCGTCTGACGCCGCTCGCGAAGCTGTCCGCCATCGCGCCGACCGCGCTGCAGCTTCTGGGGCTGCCCGTGCCGTCCGACATGACGACGCCTTCGCTCCTGGCGGGCAAGGAGCCGTGGAGCAAGACCGCCCTCAACATCTAACGAAAGAGTCGCAATGAAAGTCTTCAATTCGCTTACGCGCTCGCTCGAAGAGCTCCAGCCGCTTGTTGGAAACGAAATACGGCTCTACACGTGCGGGCCGACCGTCTACAACTATGCGCACATCGGGAACTTCCGCGCGTATGCGTTTGAGGACATTCTGCGTCGCGCCATAGAATTCAACGGCATGAAAGTCCGCCAGGTGATGAACCTGACGGACGTGGACGACAAAACCATCCGCGGCGCGAACGCCGCGGGTGTTCCGCTCGCCGAATACACGAAGACGTACAAGGACGCGTTCTTCGCCGACCTCAAGACGCTCAACATCCAGCCGGCGGAAGTCTATCCCGCCGCGACGGACCACATCCCCGAGATGATCGCGCTCGTCTCCAAGCTCATGGAGAAGGGCGTGGCGTACAAGAGCGAGGACGGGTCGGTCTATTTCAACGTGCGCGCCTTCCCGGGGTACGGGAAGCTCGCGCATATCGATTTCGACAACCAGCGCACGGGCGAACGGTGCGCGGCGGACGAATACACGAAGGAGAACGTCGGCGACTTCGCGCTCTGGAAGGCGTGGGAGCCGAGCGACGGTCCCGTCGGATGGGATTCGCCGTGGGGGCGCGGACGTCCGGGCTGGCACATCGAATGCTCCGCCATGAGCATGAAGTACCTGGGCGAGACGTTCGACCTGCACACGGGCGGCATAGACAATCTTTTCCCGCACCATGAGAACGAGATCGCCCAGTCCGAAGCCGCGACGGGCAAACCCTTCGTCAAGTGCTGGATGCACTGCGCGCATTTGAAGGTGAACGGCGAGAAGATGTCCAAGTCGCTCGGGAACTTCTTCACCCTGCGCGATCTTCTCGCCAAAGGATGGACGGGGCGGGAAATCCGCTACGTGCTCGTCAATGCACACTATCGAACAAGTCTCAATTTCGCGTTCGACGCGCTCGAGGACGCGCGCAAATCCCTGGCTCGCATCGACGCCTGCGTGGACAAGACCGTGCCCGGCGAGGCGCCGGACTGGGCGCGCAAGCACCTGGACGACTTCACCGCCGCCGTCAACGACGACTTGAACATGCCGCGTGCGTTTGCCGCGCTTTTCGGGCTCGTGCGCGAGACGAACGCCCATGGGGGCGGTCCGGTGCGGGATGTTTTCGCGCGCATGGACGAGGTTCTGGGCGTCGTTTTCTTCGAGCGCCCGACGGAAGCGAAGATTCCAGTCGAGATTCAGGCGCTTCTGGACCGGCGCGCCGCGGCGCGCAAAGCGCGCAATTGGGCCGAGTCGGACAAGTTGCGCGACGAAATCGCCGCCGCCGGCTGGCTGGTCAAGGATTCAAAGGAGGGACAGACATGCTCAAAGAAGTAAAGACGATAGAGGAATTCGACGCGGCCGTCGCGACCGGGCGCGTCCTTGTCGATTTCTGGGCGCCGTGGTGCGGCCCCTGCCGCATGATGGGCGAGACCATCGCCAACGAAATCGTGCCCCAGATGCCCGGGTTGACGGTCGTGAAAGTGAACGTGGACGAAGCGCCCGTCCTGGCGGCGCGCTTCGGCGTGATGTCCATCCCGACGTTGCTGTGCTACTCGGACGGCCGGAAGGTCGCCGAGTTCGTCGGCGTGACTTCGACGCAAGAAATAAAGAACGCTTTTTAACATACGTCTTCGCAAATGGTGTCCCTAGCTGTCACGATCGCCTATATCGCGCTTTGTCTCATACTGTTTTCGCTCGCCATCGCCATCCATGAATTCGGGCACTTCATCGTCGCGCTCAAGCTCGGGTTGCGCGTGGAGCGCTTTTCCATCGGTTTCGGTCCGGCGATCTGGAAGAAGACCGTAAACGGCGTCGAGTACCGTCTGAGCTGGATTCCGCTCGGCGGCTACGTCTCCATCCCCGACGTGGATCCCGAGGGGACGAAAGCGCTGGAAGGGGGCGCGGACGGGACGGCGCCCGTCCGCCGTCGCATTCCGGCGTGGAAGGAGTTGCTTGTGGCGCTCGCGGGACCTTTCATGAATCTCGTTTTGGCGGCCGTTCTGGCGGTCGTTCTCGCGTTGATCCCCGGCGTGCGTTTCGGCGAACTCGAGCCGGTCGTCGGCGGCGTGCCGGCGAAAGGGCCCGCGGCGGAGGCGGGGATCCGTCCCGGCGATCGTGTGCTGTCCGTAGGCGGGCGCCCGGTTCGCACCTGGACCGAGATGCAGACCGAGGTCCAGATCTCCGGCGAAGCCCCGACGCCGTTCGTCGTGCGACGCGGGAAAGAGGATTTGACGCTTTCGGTCACCCCGATGCGCGATGCCGTGACGGGAGCCTGTTTCATCCTCGCGCTCAGCCAGACCAATACGACCGGCGCGGCCATGTGGATGCCCGCGCGCAATCCCCTGCGCCAGCTGGCCTGGGACGCCGGCAGCATCTTCCGCGTCCTGAAGGGGCTTGTCACGCCGAAAGAAATGGCGAGCACGGGCAAGGCGCTCGGCGGTCCCGTCATGATAGCGGAAGGAATCTACGCGGCCGTGCGGCGCGATTTCTGCGATGGGCTGGGCTTTCTGCGCTTTCTCAACGTGAATCTGGCGATTCTCAATCTGCTGCCGATTCCGGTCCTCGACGGGGGGCTCATCCTTTTCGCGCTCATCGCGCTGGTCTTCCGCCGCCGCGTCCCCGACAAGATCGTCGGCGGGCTGTCCATGGCGTTCATGTACGTTTTGATGGGATTGATGGCGTTTCTGATCGTAAAGGACGGCCTGCGCAGCTGGCGCATCCATACCTATGATCCGGCGCCGGCGCTGGAGGAGCACGCGACGCATGACGCACCGGACGCAAACGCGAACCGTTAGGGTCGGCCGTCTGCCCGTGGGCGGCGGTGCGCCCGTCAGCGTGCAGTCCATGTGCAATG
>DJRS01000022.1:4618-7035 GCA_002440145.1 Verrucomicrobia bacterium UBA6354 | reverse complement strand
GCCTTGCGACTCAATCCCGGGAACATCGGCGGACGCGAACGCGTGCAGGCGGTCGTGCGCGCGGCGAAAGCGGCGCGCGTCCCCATCCGCATCGGCGTCAACTTCGGCAGCCTCGAAAAGGACCTGGACGCGGAAGTCCGCGCCGGGAAGTTGCCCGTCCCCGAAGCCTTGTGTCGCTCGGCGTTGCGCCATTTGAAGCTGCTGGAAGACGAAGGATTCTTCTCGGCGGTGATTTCCGCCAAGGCGTCGAACGTCCCGGACACGCTGACCGTCTACCGCCTGCTGGCGGAACGGACGGACTGCCCCCTCCACGTCGGCGTGACGGAAGCGGGCACGTTCCTGCCCGGAACCGTGCGCAATTCGGTCGCGCTCGGCATTCTGCTTTCCGAAGGTCTGGGCGACACGATTCGCGTGTCGCTGACGGCCGAACCCGAGAAAGAGGTGCGCGTGGGGATGGAGATCCTGCGCGCGCTGGGGCTGCGTGCGCCGGGTCCCGCCATCACGTCCTGCCCGACCTGCGGCCGCACGCGCGTCGATCTGTTCAAGGTCGCCGCGGAGGTCGAGAATGCCCTTGAAGCGCTGGCGCGCGCGCGCGGCCCCCATGCGCGGCCTTTGCCGCACGTGGCGGTCATGGGGTGCGCGGTCAACGGACCGGGCGAAGCGAAGAATGCGGAAATCGCCCTCTGCGGGGGGCAGGGCGAATTTCTCCTTTACGTGCGAGGGCGTCCCGTCGGGAAGGTCCCGGAAGAAAAAGCGGTGGAAGAGGTGTTGAAATATGTCGTTTCTCTATGACAATGCGGTGACGTTTGCGGTCGCGGCGCTCGCGTGCGGCTTCGCCTGGATTTTCGGTGGTACGCGCGGCGACGTCCTTATGCCGGCCATTCCCTGGCTTTTCGTCTTCCTTCTCGAGATGATGCTCTGTTTCCCCCAGCGCCATGGCGGCGAGTCCACGCCCCAGGCGCGGTTGCGCGCCTGGCGGGCGCTCAGGAAAGATCCGTTGACGTGGCTCGTTCTGGCGTTTTGCATCCTCCTGCAGATTCCTTTTCTGAACAAGGGGCTCTGCCCGGTCTGCGACTACGCGGCGATTGCAATCGAGGGGGCCGATCCGAGACCGCCCGTTCCGTTTCTTCCCTATTGCGTAAACCGTCTGCATCATCTCAACGTCTGCCTGTGGTTCATTCCCGCGTTGACGGCCATGCTCGCCGTGAAGCACGCCTTGGTCGGACACGGCAAGCGTCTCCTGCTGGAAATCATCGTCTGGAACGGAGCTTTGCTGGGCGTCCTGGGCATCATCCAGGCCGCGACGGGCGCGAAAGGGCCCCTCTGGACGGCGCACGAGTCCATGAACGGCTATTTCTTCTCGACCTTCGGCTATCCAAACATGGGCGGCGACTACTTTACCACGCTGTTCGGACTGGCCATCGCCCTCTGGCGCTGGCGGATTTCGGAAGACGACCGGCGCACGGACCGCAATCTGCGCACCGCGCACAAGAATTTCTGGACGCGCCATCTCATGCTGATTCCCGCGATCCTCTGCTTCTCGTCGGCCCTGGCGACCCTGTCGCGCGCGGCGATCCTGCTCGCGACGTCTCTGGCGGTTGTTTTCATCCTGCACGCTTACGCGAGCTTCTTTCGCAAGATGTCGGGCGCGAAGCGCGTGCGCGTTCTCGCCGCTTCCGCCTTCGCGGTCGTCGTGCTCGTTCTCGGACTTGTCATGTGGACGCCGCGCGATCTGCAAAGGGAGGTCAACACGCTCAACACGACCGAGATTCTCGATCGCGTGACGGGGCGCCAGCAATACCATGTGCGCGTGGCGACGGAGATCTGGAAGGAGAACTTCCTGTTCGGCTGCGGCGGCTGGGGCTACAAGCATCTGTGCATCCCCAAGATGACGGACGAGGAACTGCGGCAAATCCAGACCATCGGCGGCGTCAACGTGCACAACGACTATCTGCAGTTTCTCGCCGAGCACGGCGTCGTGGGATTCGGATGCCTGGTCGCGATCGTCTTCTTGCTCGTCAAGCCCGTCGGCCTCGCCTGGCGAACGCTCATGAAAGCCGCGCGCTTCATGCCGCCGGGCAAGACTTTGCCGCGTCCGATAGCCATCTTTGTCCTGCCCGCCCCGGTTTTCTGCATTCTGGCTACCGCGCTCGCGACGCTTGTTCACGCCTTTGGCGACTGCCCGCTGCGCAGCCCGGCCGTGCTGACGCTTTTCTTCGTCTCGCTTGCCGCGATGCCGGGCTTCTTGCCCTATTCGATTTCCGCGGACACCGACGCCTGACCGGGGCGGTGGCGTCTTGCCGTCCCGCGCGAAGGCGCTAATATGGTTGGATAGACGTATCCCCGGTCGTTTGTGTCGATTATCTCCTTGCGTCCGCATGTTCGCCCGCCTTGCGTGGGAGGTGAAATCCGCACAC
>DJRS01000022.1:0-4460 GCA_002440145.1 Verrucomicrobia bacterium UBA6354 | reverse complement strand
TGTTTCGGGGGAGTGGCACCAAATTCTTGCCGAAACGGGCTGGGTGGTCCGGACGCCGAACCACCCCTCTTCCCCTCCCGAAAGCGTCCTTCAAGCGCCGCGGCGTTTCCGTCGCGCCTAGGGCGTGACGACGACGCGCGTGCCGATGCGGCAGAGCGCGTAAAGCCGCGCGACGTTCCAATTGGCGAGCCGGAAGCATCCGTGCGACTCGGCGCGTCCCACGCGTTCGGGCGTGGGGGTGCCGTGGATGCCGTACCCCGGAAGCGAAAGTCCGATCCAGGCCACTCCCACCGGATTGTTCGGTCCCGGCGCGAAGATCTGCCGCGACGGCGCGCCCTTGCCGCGGCGTTCGGGCGTGTAGGTGTAGTTCGGGTTCGGTATGAGCGAAACGACGCGCAATTCGCCGCGCGGCACCTTCGCCTTGTCCTTCGCTATCGAACAGGGGAACAGCCCCAGCAAAGCGCCGCGCGCATCGTAGGCCGCGATCTCGAACCGCGCCGGCGAGACCTCCAGCCGCGCGGCCGCCGGGCGCGTCGCGTCCCCCGCCGTCAGCCCCTTGCCGGCGGCCAGATAGTCCGCCGCGCGCGGAAACTTCGGCAGCCGCACGCGCGTGCCCACGCCCGCCTTCGCCCAGTCCAGCCCCGGATTCAGGCGTTCCAGGGTGCGCACGCTCACATGTCCGCGCTCCGCCAGCATTTCGGCTATGGATTCATACCCGAGCCAGTCCAGCTTCGCCTTTTCGGCCGGGTCGGACGGAATCCGCGCGAACGCGGCGAAGTCGCGCGCGTCGAGCGTTTCAAGGACGAAGAGGTCCCCGCCCGCGGCGAAGTAGCGGTCATAGGCTTCTTCCGGCGTGGCGGGCACGGGGCATTTGCGGACCCGGCAGTAGCGTTCGAGGGCGGCTTGCGATTTCTGCCCCCATTGTCCGTCGATGGTATTGCACGAGTAGCCCTGGCGGTCCAGCTGGATCTGGACCGCCAGTGTCTTCGTCTCGGCGAACGTCAGCGCCGCGCACAATACGAGAAAAGAACAGAACATGCACGCTATTATACCAAATCTTCCGCCCGACGGACAGACACGCCGGATGCGGGGATGCGGACGGGGCGTCTCGCTTCGGCAAGACACGGAGCGCGGTACCCGGTTTGCGGACGAATCCGGATATGGTATAATGTATGAAATGTACGATCCGACAGAAAGATTTGCGAAAATGGAAAGTATCTTGTCAAAGCACAAATCACGCGGCTGCAGGCCGCTCGTCGTCCGGTTTCTGGCGGCGGTCGCCCTGTCCGCCGGTATCGCCGGGGGCGCGCGCGGCGCGGCGCCCGGACTGTTCAAGGACGGCGCGTTCCACGTCGGCGTCAACTACTGGGCGAGCCATGCGGGCGCCTACATGTGGCGCGACTGGCGCCCGGAGCAGGTCGAGAAGGATCTGGATGATCTCGCGTCCTGCGGCATGACGGTCCTGCGCGTCTTTCCGCTCTGGCCGGACTTCCAGCCTCTGACGGCCGAATACACCTATGCGCAGACGTTCCATGAATGGTCGCAGAACGGCAAGCCGCTCGCCAACTACGCCGCCGTGGACGACGAGATGATGCGGCGTTTCCGCTTCCTCTGCGATGCGGCGGAGAAGCGCGGCGTCAAGCTGGTCGTGGGACTGATCACGGGCTGGATGAGTGCGCGCTGCTTCGTGCCGCCGGGGCTGGAAGGGCGCGCGGTGATGACCGACCCCGAGGCGGTCGCCTGGCAGGTGCGGTTCGTCCGCTACTTCGTCGACGCGATGAAGGACCACCCCGCCATCATCGGCTGGGACCTCGGCAACGAGTGCAACTGCCTCGGCAAGGGGAACGCGGGCGACCTCTGGAGCTGGATGCACCACATCGCGAGCGAAATCCGCGTGAACGACCCGACGCGTCCGATCGTCTCGGGCATGCATTCGCTCGGCACGACGCGCGAGCAGAAGGCGAACATGCGCCAGCAGGCGGAGCTCATGGACGTCATGACGACGCACCCCTATCCGCTGTGGACGCCGAACTGCAACCTGGAGCCGTTCGACACGATCCGCAACGGCTGCCATCCGGCGTGCGAGACGACACTCTACGCGAACCTCACGGGCAAGCCGGCCTTCGTCGAGGAGGCGGGGTCGATGGGGCCGGGCATCGTTTCGGAGGAGCGCGCGGCGGCGGCGATGCGCATGCAGATGTTCTCCGCATGGGCGTGCGGCATTCCGGCGTTCGTCTGGTGGTGCGCGTACGACCAGGACAAGCTGGATTTCGCCCCCTACGACTGGACGGCCATCGAGCGCGAGCTGGGGCTGTTCTACGGCTCGGGACGTCCGAAGCCGACGGCGCTCGCGATGCGGGAATTCGCCGCGTTCGTGAAGACGGCGCCGAAGCTGCCGCCGCGGCAGGTGGACGCGACGGTCGTCGTCTCCGAGCGCGAGCCCGGCTGGGGACCGGCGCAGGGTGCGTGGCTGCTCTCGAAAATGGCGGGCTTCGACATCGCCTACGCGCGGGCGGAGGATTCGCTGCCGGAGTCGGACTTCTACATCCTGCCGTCCGGGACGGGCTACATGACCTACTCGCGCCGCGCCTGGCGGCGTCTGCTCGAGAAGGCCGGGCGGGGCGCGACGGTGCTGATCACCTTGGGCGACGGGGCCGTCCTCTCCGGTCTCGCCGCGGCGACGGGCGTGAAGACCGAGCGGCATTACGCGAAGCCGTCGAACCGGACGGTGAAATGCGCAAACGGGAAGTCGTTCGCGCTCGCCGACACGCACACGCGCGAGGTGTCGCTGCTGGACGGTTGCCGCACGCTGCTGGCGGATGCGGACGGAGCGCCCGTTTTGACCGTGCGCGCCTACGGAAAGGGCAAGATCCTGCTCTGTCTGGGCGCGTTGGAGCGCAAAGCCGCGCTGACCGGGTGGCCCGTCTACGCCGCGGCGGCGCGAGAGGCGGGCGTGCGGCGGCGCGTGACGCGCGCGGCGCCGAACCTCGGCCTCACCGAGCATCCGTGCGCGGACGGGCGGACGCTCATCGTCGCCGTCAACTACGAGCCGAAGCCCGGCGTCTTCGATTTGGAGATCGACGGCGCGGTCGGCCAGGTCTGGCGGGGCAAGCTGGAAGGCGCGCGGCTGGCGCTCGGCGCGAACGACGCGGCCGTCTTCGAAGTGAAGTGAGAGGGCTCCGGACCTGGCCGTCAGTCTGACGGATCGGCGTTCCGTTTGCGCCACTCGCGCATGGAGAGCCCCGTGCGGGACTTGAACAGGCGTTTCAGGAACGAAGGCGCCGAATAGCCGCACAGACCGGCGATGGGTTCTATCTGCTGGTTCGGATTCCGCAGAAGACGCAGGACTTCCTCGAAGCGCCGGGCCTGTATGGCTTCGAGAATGGAGGTCCCGGTCGCTTTCCTGAAGAGTTCCGTCGCCGTGCGCCTGGGGCCGCCGATTACGGCGACTACCTCGTCCGTTGTGAAGCCGCTCCGCAAAGCATGGCGGCGGATGTGCTCGAGGGCGCGTTCGATGCGCGGATTGCCGTCCGGGAGTCTGTTCGTGGAACCGCGCCGGACAAGGCGCAAGGCACCGTAGGTTTGGGTGGCGGGCGTATCGGCGCGCGGGGAAGGGCGGTCCATCTCGTCCGCCAGCATTTGCGCGAGCCGGTAGCCCGCCCCTTCGAAGTCGGGTTCCGCGCTGGTGAGCCCGGGCGTCACGGATTCGGCGTACATCTCGTCGTTGTCGATGCCGGCCACGGCGATGTCTCCGGGAATGTCCAGCCCGAGCGACGCGGCGACGGGCCAGATATCCATGGCGCAACTGTCGTTTGCCGCGAGGATGCCGCAAGGCTTGGGAAGCGCCGCGATTGCGGCGCGGAGATTGCGGTGCGGGAGAATGGTCAAGCCCTTGCCGTTTTCGGCGCACAGGCGGCGGAATTCCGTCTGGCGCTCGCGATCCCAGAAATAGCCGCGTTGCAGGCCGATGTAGGCGTAGGAGGCGCAGTCCAGCCGCAACAGTTCCGAGCCCGCCAGGCGCGCTTCGGAGGCGGAATCGTGAATCAGCGCCGGATGGGCGCAAGGCGTCCGCGTCGGCGCCTGGTCGAGATAGACGGTCGGCAAATCGCCGAAAAGCAGGTCGGGAGGATTGCCCTGCGCCAGCGCGCGGTCCACAAGGCACCCGGCCGGATTCCACCGTTCAAGCGCACGCCGTATGTCCCGGGGTTTGGAATAGATGTCGATGACCTGGATGAACCAGTCGTTTTCGCGCGCAAAGCGGTAGGCGCCGCTCAATTTGAGACGCCAACTCTTCTGTGAAGTGGACTGAAAAAAGAGGACGATTTTCATGACTGCCCACCATTATAGCATATTTCATCGAGCCTGTCTCCACTTTGGCGTTGTTGCGAGTCCGGGCGTGAATTGCCCAAGTAAACCTAGAAATCGCAGTTGAAAGGCTGGAATCGGGTCCGTGGACTTTG
>DJRS01000125.1 GCA_002440145.1 Verrucomicrobia bacterium UBA6354 | reverse complement strand
GTTTTCCTGCATTTCGCCGTCCGGAATGCCGCCGTGCGTCTTGAAGACGAACGTCAGGATCGTGCCCGGGGCGACATCGTCCAATGCCGCGGGCCAGTCGAACGTCATGCGGCGCAGGCTCGCCGTCTTCGGCGCGAGCGCGGCGGATTTCTCTTCGCCGTCCTCCAGCCACCTCGCTTCCGCGCTGTCGCCCGCCGCGGCATCGAAGAAGAGGTTCTCGCCGCAGACGTCGAACTCCCTGGACTTCACGAGAATGTCGTCCGCCGTGCCGCCGACGGTCATGACGGACGCGACCGTCACGACGACGCCGAGCCGGACGTTCGTGAAGCGCACGCGGGTCATGTCCATCTTCTTCTCCAGCCCCTTGAGCGCGCAGACCGAGACGACGCCGGCGCAGGTTTCGGGATTGAAGGCGCTGAAGGGACCTTTCACCTTGCCGCGGGCGACCGGGTGGAACTTGAGGAGGTCGCCGAGCTTGCGCGGCACGCCGTCCCGGGCGACTTTCGCCGCGGTCGTCGCGAGCGTCGCGTCCAGGATGTAGGCGATGGTCTTGGGCGACAGCTTGATCGGCAGGGATTCCGCCACCTCCTCGAAGACCGTCTTGTCCGCGAGGGGCTGGGACAGCTTCAGCCGCAGCCAGTAGCCGCCGTCCGGTTTGCAATGGAGGTCAAGTCGTTTTTCATTTTTTAGGACACTACTCCAAAGTTAGCGGCTGATATACTGTTGGCAAGGAGCCAAATCATGGCAGAACATTTCATGGACAGGGTGGCCGGGTCGCTCGGGCTGAAGGAACCCTGGTATGTCGAGAGCGCCAAGTTCGATCCCGAAGCGGAGCGGGTCGACATCCATGTTGGCGTCCGGGAAGATGCCGCGATTCCCTGTCCGGCGTGCGGCGGCCCGACGTCACGCTACGGCTACGAGCCGCAGGAGCGCGTCTGGCGGCATGGCGACTGCATGTTTTTGGACCTCATGCGGGAGCCCTTTTCGGTCGACTCTCCATTTTGAGCCGATAAGCGACCGTATCCGCACGGTTTCAGCCAATAATGGCGAAATAGGCGAAATGTTAGCCGCGTCGAACCTCAAACCGCATGAGGGGGGTGTGTTTTGGGAGCCAAAAACGGGCGATTCTGGAGGCGAAAATCGGGCTGAAAACGCCGCGGAAAACGGACGCGGAGGAACATCGAGACGCAGGGAACAAACTCCGAGGAGCAACAAAAGGCTGTGCGCGGGCCCTTGCGGTCGGCTTCGACGCCGCTTCGCGACCTTTCTCCGCTTCGCCCAGCGGCTTTGCACATTCCTCCCGCCACCCGGCGGGCGAAGCAAATATCATCTTTCCTCTCTTAGGGTAGGGGAGGGGGTGCGACACTCCCCTGCCACATGAAGGAGGGTCGTCCCCAAACCTTCTGCATCTACTGCTTTATGACGGCGGAGGTTTCCGCTAGCGCATGGAACGGAAGACGAATCCCCAAATCTTGAAGAAATATTTCGTATAGATGAGGGGCAGCGTACTCCAATAGCCGTTCGCCCGCAAGGCCTGCAAGTCCTCACGGTTGATCTCGATATTGCTCTTGATTCCCGCCGTGGACATCCCGCCCATCCGCATGACCACCACGCACCGCGGCAAATAGCGCGTCCGGATCCGGTATTTCCACATATAACGCATGACAAGCTCGAAATCGGAACATATGCGGTAATCCAGGGAATAGCCGCCGTAGCGCGCGAAGAGTTCCCGGCGGCAATAGAAACTCGGATGCGGCACCATCACGGCAAACCGGAACATCCATGGACGGAAACGCCGCGCCGAGCAGTAGCGCACCGTCGGCCCGCCCAATGCGCGCACGAAGCGGACGTCCGCGTACACCGCGTCAACCCCCGGCCCGAACGCCGCGGCGAGCGCGGCGAGCGTATCCGCGTCGGCGAGAACGTCGTCCGCGTTCAAAATGCCGACGACATCCCCCGTCGCACGCGCGATTCCCTTGTTGAGGGCGTCGTACATCCCCTTGTCGCGTTCGCTTTGCCAACGGACTTCCAGCTGCGGATTCCGCCGCGCTTCCCCGGCGATGAAGGCGGCGATTTTGGCGAGGGTTCCGTCCGTCGAGCCGCCGTCCATGACGAGGTACTCGATCGCCACCCCCTTCTGCCGCGCCACGCTTGCGAGCGTGTCCCCAATCGTCCGCTCGGCGTTATAACAGGCCGTTATCAGCGATATTTTCATTGTTTTCAATCGTTTTCGCAAGAGCGCGGCGCACCTTGCGACCGTTCGCGAGCCGGGTGGCCAGCATCGCCAGCAGGATGCCGCCGAACAGCACGAGAAGCGGTCCGTCGCCGAAACGCACATAAACCGTGTCGACAGGCTCTTCGTCCACAAAAAGACGCTCCGCCTGCACGCCGCGTTCGTCCACGAGGGGCGTTCCGTCGCCGTCCGCCAGCCAATGGGCGGATCCGTTTGGCAGGATGAAGCCGGAGACCCCCGAATTCCCCGTCCGCACGACGGGTCGCCCCGTTTCGAGCGCACGCACCACGCTTTGCCAGGCATGCTGGACCGGCTCGACGGAGCGCGAAAACCAGCTGTCGTTCGTGATGAACACCAGAAAGCGCGCCCCGCGGCGGACTTGTTCCCGCACAAGCGCGGCATCCGTGTCCTCGTAGCAGATGGCGACGCCGAAGGGGAACGTGCCGCGATCGCTCTTCAACTCCAACAGCCGCAGGGTTCCCGGCGTGCAACTGCCGACCGGCGCAAACCGTTGCAGGAAGGGCCAGACCTTGTCCCCGGGAATGTACTCCCCGAACGGGACCAGATGCACCTTGTCGTAGACCGAGAGCTCCACGCTGCCCGCCTGGGCAGGATTCCGCCGGTAAAGCGCAGCGGAATTGTACAGGGCGGAATCTTCGCGGCGTTCGCCCCCCGCCACAAGCGCCTGGGCTCCGGCCTTGTCCAGCGCCCAGGCGGCGAAAGCCTGCGCGCCGCGCCCGCCCACGGGGCCCCATTCCGCCAGGGCGCTTTCGGGCAGGACCAGCAAGTCGCATGAAAAGGGACGCAAAGACGCGAGGAGTTCCTGGTAGATCTTCGCCGGATTCTCCTCCGCCGCACGGAAGACGCAGGGGAAATTGCGCTGGACCACCCCGACGGAAAGAGGAACGCGCCTGTCCGGGTCGGTCCAGGGCCGGCATTTCGCCGTCGCCGCATAGACGCCCCAGACCAGAAGGAGCGGCAGGAGCGTCTCCACGAACCGCACGGTCCGCGGCACGTCCAGGGGCGCCGGACGCCACATGCGCTCCGCTATCGAGGCGAAAGTCCCGTTTACCAGCAGAACCAGCGCGCCCAGAAGCGCCACGCCGCCCAGGGAAGCGGGTGCGCCGAAACCCGTCTGGGCCAGCGCGGCGCCCAGCTGGTTCCAGGCGAAGCCGCCCAGGAAATTGCCGCGCACCCACTCGAGCCCCGCCCAAAGGACGGGTTCCACAAGGAGAAGTACGAGCAGACGGCGCAGGTAGAGCCGCCCGGCCGAGGGATAGTCCAAATCGCCTTCGCCCGCCGCCCACATCCAGGCGCGCGACGCAAGCCAGCCGAACGCCCCGAAGTAGAGAGCGCAATAGGCGGCGAGCCCGAACCAGCCCAAAACGACGAGCGGCCACGGACCGCCGTTCTTGACGATGGCCGGCATCCAGACAAGCGTGGCGATCCAGAAAAGCAGTCCGTTCGCAAACCACAAGCGAAAGGCTTTCCGCGGCGATTTGCGCCGGGCGACCCAGAGGAGCGGCGCAAGCGCAAAAAGGCAATCCCCCGCCTCTCCCATGGGCGGAAAGCTCGCCCACAGCAGGAAACCCGGCAGAAACCACGCGATTTTCGCCAGTTTTCGCAACACGCGCCCTATCATAGCGGGACGTCCCAGCTCAAATCCACGCGCACAGGCGCCCCGGAAGGCGGCTGGAACGTGCGCGGCGCGCGGCGGGTCGTGATCCACAAGCCTTGGCGCCGGCAGACGGCCAGTCCCGAATCTTCCGCCAACGGCGCCGCGGGCGGCGTCAGCGAAATGAACAGCGGCGTGGACTGCTGCAGGAGGAACGACACGGGATAGCCGCTTTCGGCCAGGAACTGCGCATTCTCGCGCGTATTCTCCGGGCTCGCCACAAATGCGGAGACGCCCTGTGCCTCCAGCTCCGCGAGCGCCTGCGCATTGAACGCGTAAAGCGTCCAGTCGGCCGAGATATCCGTGACTCCGCACGCCTTCAAGAGCCGCAAAGTCGCAAGGTCGGACGCCTCCCATTTCGCGTAGCCCAGACGGACGAGATGCTTGACCGCCACGCGCAACCGGGCGAACTGCCGTTCGGGAACATAGACGGGAAGCGCCAAACGCGTGGTCTCGCGCGGCAGATTGCGCGCTTCGGCTTCTTTTGCGGTTTCCGCGTCGAGAAGATAGACAGTCTCGGACCACTCCCCCGCCGGGACGGCCTGGTCAAGCCGCACTTTCACCGTCCGGGCCGCGGAACCCGCCGCGGCGGAGGCAGTCCAATCCCTGTCCGGACCACTCCTGCGGACCGCATCTATCTTCTCTTCGCGCGCGGCCAGGCGTTTTTCGTCGAGCGCCGCATAGAGATCGCGGCGCAACTCGTTCAAAATCCCCATCGGCACGAAAAGACGATCCGGATCCAAGACGTCCACTTTCACGGGACGATAGTTTTTCTCGGCGGACTTGCCGAATGCCGCCACGACCGCGTCACAGGTCTTCTCCGGATGGTTTGCCGGGCCGAACGTCCCCGCATGCGCGACTTCCGCCGACACGTCGCGCCACCGCCCCCGGACGGACACGCGGTCCGGGGAGATGGAAACCGCGAGCGAGACGTCCAAAAGCCCCGGATAGTCGCCCATGCGCACGGACGGAACGGGAAATTGGCGTTTGACCGCATTGGACATCGAGCAATAGACCGTGTCGCCCGGCCGCAGGAAGGAGAAATCGCCCAGCGGGTCGCCCTCCTTGCCGTCTGGGAGCCGGACTTCCACGTCGCTGCCCGACGGGACTTCGAAAACGGGCGTGCGCGAAAAGGCCGTGCGCAGTTCGGCGATCCCGAAGCCCGCCGGCTTGCCGCCGTCGGGCGCGTCGAACTGCAGACCGTCGTGCTTCTCCAGGGCGCGCGCCGTGTGGAAGCGCAGCCAACGGCGCCCTTCGCGATCCCGCGTGATGCGTTTGACGACGCCCACGGGCGTGCCGCGGTGCCCGAGGGATTCCGCGTCGATCGGGGATTCCGCCGCGCTCGAGGGGGTCAGCCGCAGTTCCGTCGTCCGCCGCGAAAAGACCGTCTCCAGATCCGCAAGCGAAATCCTGCGCGAAGGGGCGGGGACGCCATCCAGGATTTCCCGGTAGTAGCGCGTCACGCTCGCCACATACAGCTCGTTTTTCATGCGCCCTTCAATCTTGAGCGAGCACACGCCCGCCTCGACGAGCTTGCGGGCGTCCTCGCCCAGGCGCAAGTCTTTCATGGAAAACGGATGCAACGCATGCCCTTTGCCGTCCGCATGCGGCAGGCGGCAGCAGTAGGCGCACAGGCCGCGGTTTCCGCTGCGTCCCTTTTCCATGGCCGAGAACAGGCAAAGTCCCGAGACCGAATAGCACAGCGCGCCGTGGATGAAGCACTCGAGCTCGACGGCTCCGCACCGTTTGGCGATATGGGAGATCTCGTCCAGCGACAGTTCGCGCGCGAGAACGACGCGCGCAAAGCCCATCTCGCCGAGAGCCAGGACGCCCTCCAGGTTGTGCGCGACCAGTTGCGTGGAGGCATGCAGCGCCAAATGCGGAAAATGCTCCCGGCACAGCCGCGCCACGCCCAAGTCCTGCACGATCAGCGCATCGGGGCCTATTTCGTCCAATTCGGCGAGCGCGGGGATCGCCGCGTCCAGTTCATCCTCGCCGAGAACGGTGTTGAACGCCACGTACACCTTTCGTCCGCGGGCGCGGGCTACCCGCACGAGCGCGCGCAGTTCGTCCAGGGAAAAGTTGGAGGCGAACTTGCGCGCCGAAAAGTCGGTCAGTCCGCAATAGACCGCGTCCGCGCCCGCCCCGAACGCCGCGAGCGCCGTCTTGAAAGAGCCTGCCGGCGAAAGAAGTTCACAGTCCATCGAAGTCGAGCGTCGCGAAGTAGTCGTCCATTGTTTCGGCGCGGCGGATCTGCCGCACGGAACCGTCCTCCTCCAGAAGAAGCTCCGCGCTCCGGAGCTTGCCGTTGTACTGGAAGCCCATCGCATGCCCGTGCGCCCCCGCGTCGCAAATCACGACGAGATCGCCGGGCTGCAGCACGGGGAGCGTGCGCTGGATCGCGAACTTGTCGTTGTTCTCGCAGAGAGAGCCCGTCACGTCGTAGACCGTCGTCTCGGACGCGTTTTCCTTGCCGGGCACGACGATTTCGTGATAGGCCCCGTACAGGGCCGGGCGCATGAGATTGGCCATGCACGCGTCCAGTCCCGCGTAGAGCCGGTAGGTGTTCTTGATGTGGCGGACACGCGAAACGAGGTAGCCGTACGGCCCCGTGATGCAGCGTCCGCATTCCATGTAAAGCGCAAGCGGCTTGAGTCCGCGCGCCTCGACAAGTTCCGCGTAGGCGTTCTGTATTCCCTTGCCCACGCGCGCCAGGTCCATGGCTTTCTGCCCGGGACGGTAGGGGATGCCGATGCCGCCGCCGATGTTGACGAACTCGAAGTCGATTCCAAGCTTGTCGTGCAAGTCGCCCGCGAGCGCGAAGAGGAGTTTGGCCGTGTCGACGATGTAGTCGGGATCCAGCTCATTCGACGCGACCATCGTGTGCAACCCGAAACGCGTCGCCCCCGCCGCCTTCATCCGCGCGTAGCAGTCGAAAAGCTGTTCGCGCGTCATCCCGTATTTGGCCTCCTCGGGCTTGCCGATGATCGCGTTGCCGCCTTTCAGGGGACCCGGATTGTAGCGGCAGCAGAAAACATGCTCCTGCGGGGCGGCCGCGAGCTCCGCGGCGAATCCGGGAATGGCGGCGTACAGGGAGTCCCAATGCGTGATGTCGTCGAGATTGACGACCGCTTTGAGCTCCCAGGCTTTCCTGAACTCTTCCGCCGGCGTGTCGTTCGAGGTGAACATGATGCGGTCGCCCGTATTGCCGATTTTCTCCGCGAGAACAAGCTCGGGCATGGACGAACAGTCGCTGCCGAAGCCGAACTCGTCCTTCAGCAGTTTCATGATGTGCGGATTGGGCGTCGCTTTGACGGCGAAATATTCGCGGAACCCTTTGTTCCAGGCAAACGCCTTCTTCAGGCGCCGCGCATTCTCGCGTATGGCGCGCGCATCGTAGATATGAAACGGCGTTGGACAGCTCTTGGCGATTTCTTCTAGCTTATTCCTATCAAACGGAAGCGTTCTCATGGTTCTCCTTGGCAAAACATGGACATTATTATACCATATTTTCAGGGCATGTGGAGAAAACTTTAAGATAAAAAAAGTCCCCGGTGATTAAACACACCTAGGGACAGGGGAAGACAAGTGTTGTGATAAGATTGCACGAGACCTTCGCGCGACAAGAAAAACTCGCCATACTCCAGTACCGCACAACTTCGCCATATAT
The DNA here is from genome assembly GCA_002440145.1 of Verrucomicrobia bacterium UBA6354. Lineage (GTDB taxonomy): Bacteria > Verrucomicrobiota > Kiritimatiellia > RFP12 > UBA1067 > UBA1067. The sequence goes on along the minus strand of DJRS01000125.1, from coordinate 353 downwards.
GATAGCATTCTGAGGCTCATTATGCAACATACCCTTTTTGGCAGTCTGAAACTGCCTTGCCAAGGATAAACTCAGGGGATCTTTGCGGCGGCTCTTGGATGAAATGAATCTCACGGAAGATGCAGACCGCGCAGAGAAGCCCCGCACAGCCAAGAATTCCACGCGGAGCCGAACCGCCAGGGACAGTGGGCGGTACGTGCCGCGAAGCCAGGAACGGCGTACTGTCAAGGAACCATCCGAACGCCCCTCTGAGCTTTTGTCCGGCCTCGAGAATCGCCGCCAAAGACCGGATGCCGATCTTTGGCGCCGCTTGGCGGTTCCGGAGCAACGCGACGCCACGAACAGACGGAATT
>DJRS01000126.1 GCA_002440145.1 Verrucomicrobia bacterium UBA6354 | reverse complement strand
ATTGACGGGCTGAAAGCAAATCGGTTTCGGCAATCATTCTGAACTAACGCAGAACTACACAAAGAAAAGGGAAGGAACGAAAACGTGAAAACAAGCGTACCGAAAAGCGTATCCCTCGCGGCGGCGGTCGCCGCAGGACTCTTTTTGTCCGTCCGCGCGGCGGAACCCGTCCGCATTGCGCTCGTGGGCGGAACGGACGCCTGCGCGCCGCTGGCGAAGACGGCGACGGACATCTGGGAGCGGACGGTGCCGTGCCGCGTGGACACGTATGCGGTCGCGGGCGGCGGCATTCTGGCCGGGCAGGGCGAAAAGAAGGACGTCTACTCGCAGCTGGCGCGCGTCTTCTCCTCGGGCACGAACTATGGGATGATCGTCGTCTGGTGTTCGGACGAGGCGGTGCCTCCCGGCGATGCGCTTCAGGCGCAGTTCCGGCGGCTGACCGCCTTCGTCCGCGAAAGGGCGCCGCGCGGCTCGCTCGTGCTGTTCACGCCGTCCGCGCGGCCGCTGGACGCGGAGAGAGACGCCGCGCGAAAGCGGCTCGCAGCCGCGCTTTTCCGCACGGCTTCGGATCTTTCGGTCTCCATCCTCGACTTTGCGCGGGACGTCCGATTCCCGGCGGAAGACACGGCGACGCATTTCGCCGCCGACGGCCTCGGGCTTTCCGAAAAGGGGTATGCCTTTGTCGGTGATTGGCAGGCGAAATATCTGCGCTACATCCATTCCGTCGGCTGGGGGACAGACCCCGCCTTTGTGCATCCCAAGGCGGAGCTGGAGCGGATGGCGCGGCGGACGCAGCGCCTGCACGACGCGAAATGGGGCGTCTTCAACCACTATCTGGGGCACGAGGTGAAGACGCCGGAAGCGTGGGCGGCCAAGGTGAATTCCTTCGACGTCAAGAAAGTGGCGGACCAGCTCGAGACGGTCGGCGCGCGGTTCTACTTCATCACGCTGATGCAAGGCCGCCGCTGGATGTGCGCGCCGAACGCGACGTTCGACCGCATCGGCGGCACGAAGCCGGGCGAGGCCTGCTCGACGCGCGACCTGCCGATGGAGCTTTCGGACGAGCTCGCGCGGCGCGGCATCGACCTCTACCTCTACTACACGGGCGACGGGCCGTATCTGGACGCGGCGATCGGCCCGCGATTCGGCTACACGGAGCCGCGCTTCGTGGGCGTGACGCGTCCGTTCGTCGAGAAGTGGGCGGCGGTCCTGGAGGAGTATGCCGTCCGCTACGGCGATCGCGTGAAGGGCTGGTGGATCGACGGCTGCTTCGCGAACTACCTGCGCTACACGGACGACCTGCTGGCGCCGTACCGCGCGGCGGTTCTGAAGGGGAATCCCGATGCGGTCGTCGCGATGAACAACGGGGTCAGGGACTACTTGTCGCGCTACACGCCGCATGCGGACTTCACGGCGGGCGAGCTGAACGACTTCTACTGCGTGCCGCCGGGGCGGTTCATCGACGGGGCGCAGGCGTTCGCGCTCATTCCCCTCGGCGCGTGGGGGGCGGACGGTTCGCCGAGCTGGGGCGGCCCGGGCGCGAAGCGGACGGCCGACTACGTGGCGGACTACGTGCGGCTCGTCAACGCCAACGGCGGCGTCGTCGCGATCGACGTCCAGGTCAAGGCGGACGGCTCGTGGCTGCCGGAACAGATGGAAGTCCTGAAGGCGGTGGGCCACGCCGCCGGCACGCTCAACAAGTAAAGTAGTATGACGATGCGAATGATGCGTTGGCTGGGGGCTTTTCCTTGTCGCCCTGCAGGCGGGTGCGAGGGAAATTCAAGTTTCGCCGGACGGGCTGTCACCGCACGCGGCGCTCGCGAAGATCCGCGCGGCAAAGGCTGCGGGCGACGTCTCGGGCTGGACGGTGAAAGTCGCGCCGGGGCGCTATGTCCTGAAATGTCCGCTCGTGTTCACGCCAGAAGATTCGGGTCCGCCGACGGCGCCCGTCCGCTGAATCGCCGAAGGGGACGGCGCGGCATTTCTGGGCGGCACGCGCCAGGCGAGTGGTTCTACGACGTGACGCGCCGGCGCATCTGCTACCGTCCGCTGCCGGGCGAGACGCTGGCGCGGCTGGACGCCTGCGCGCCCAGTTCGGGATTGCCGAGCGTCGTCCGGCTCGAAGGCGACTTGGACGCCGGGCGCTTCGTCACGGACATTGCCTTCGTGGGCATCTCCTTCGGGCTCTCGACGACGGAGGGGCGTCGCCTAAGATGTGACGCCGCGCGCCCGGAAGAGGGCAGGGAGAGAATGAACGTCCGTCGGAGTTTGTTCCCTGCGCTTCCGCGGCACTCCGCGTCAGTTTTCCGCAGCGTTTTTGGCCCGTTTTTCGCCTCCAAAATCGCCCTTTTTAGCCCCCAAAACACCCCACTCTCATGCGGTTTGAGGTCCGCTGCGGCTAACATTTCGCCTATTTTGCCATTTAGGGCCGAAATCGTGCGGATACGGTCGTTTATCGGCTCCAAATGGAGAGTCGTCCGAAAAAGGCTCCCGCATGAGGTCTAAAAACATGCGCATGTTAGCTACCGTCTCATGCGGAGGGTGTCGGCCGGGTGCCGCGCGAGGGAATCTCGCGATCCCAACCGGGGCCACTCCCTTTTCCCTACTGGGCCTCGACCCGGTTGGTACCCCCGACTCGCCCCGTTTCCCACTCC
>DJRS01000006.1 GCA_002440145.1 Verrucomicrobia bacterium UBA6354 | reverse complement strand
CCGCCCCGCCGGACGCAAATGGACGGGCGGGACCGCGCGGGCCGCAGGTCGTGGAGAAGGACGAGAGAGAAAGAACTCCGACGGGCGGCAAAAGCTCCACTAACGCTTCGCCTGGACGTCGCGCCTAGCCGACGCCACCGTTCCGTTGGAGGGCGAATGCCGCGCGCCGGAACGCCACGCCCCACCCACCCCATGGTAGGGGGCGAGATGTGCGAAGCCCTTGGCGGAACGTCAGTGAAGCCTTTGTCGCCCCTCGGAGTTTCTTCTGCAATTCCACCAAGCGGGTGAAAGACGGCGAAGCCGCTCTATTCGGACATTTTGGCGCGTCCATCCTGACTGGCGGTTCCAAAGCGCCGTAGACTTCAACTGCGGTTTCCAGGCTTAGGAGAGACGGTTTTTAAAGTCCTCGTAGCCGAAAGACCGCAAGACCTGCACGGGGCCGTGCGCCGGCTTGAAGCAGATGTCCGGCAGCGGCATGCCGTTGAAGGTGTTGTTCTTGACCATGGAATAGATGGCCATATCCTCGAAGCTGAGCGTTTGTCCGGCTTTCAGCGGCTTGTCGAAGGAATATTCGCCGATGATGTCGCCGGCCAGGCAGGTCGGACCGCCCAACCGGTAGGTGAAGCGCTTTTCGCCGGGCAGTCCCGCCCCCGTAAGCCGCGGACGGTACGGCATCTCCAGGACATCCGGCATATGGCATTCGGCGCTCGTGTCGAGTATGGCGAACGGATGCCCCCAGTCGTTGACGTCGAGCACCTTTGCGACGAGTCTGCCGGCGTTCAGGGCGACCGCCTCGCCCGGTTCGAGATACACGGTCAGATGGGGCCACCGGCGCCGGAACGCCTGCAGCGTCCGCACGAGCAGGTCGACATCGTAATCCGCGCGCGTAATATGGTGTCCGCCGCCGAAGTTCACCCACTGCATCCGCGGCAGAAATTCGCCGAAGTCCATCTCGAACCGCGTCAAAACCGCCACGAGCGCGTCCGCGTTCTGTTCGCAGAGCGCATGGAAATGGAGCCCTTCCACGTTCCGCAGAAGTTCCGCGTTCACCGCCGCACGCGGCATGCCGAGACGCGATTCGGGTGCGCACGGATTGTAGAGCGCCGTCTCCACCGTGCTCACGCCCGGGTTCACCCGCAGACCCGGCGAGACGCCCGCGCGCTTCGCCGGGCGCGCGAACGCCTTTATCTGCGTCGGCGAATTCAGCACGATATGGTCGCACATCCGCACGATTTCGGCGAAATCGACGCGCGTGAACGCCGGATTGTAGACGTGATTCTCCTTGCCCGGCATTTCTTCCGCGGCGAGTTTCGCCTCGAAGAGCCCGCTCGCCGTCGTGCCGTCCAGATAGTCCGCGATGATCGGATAGAGCTTCCAGGCCGAGAACGCCTTCTGGGCGAGAAGAATCCGGACGCCCGCTTCGCGGCGAACGCGCGCCAGAATGCGGCAGTTCTCCCGCAGCGCGCGCTCTTCTATCAGATAGCAGGGCGTTTTCATGGAACGGGCACGGGCTGGAAGTTCTCGATCCACGGGAGCCCCTGCCTGGGGAGTTCCGCCATGAACGGATCGGGGTCGAACTCCTCGCAGGTATGCACGCCAGGAGCCGTCCACTTGCCTTCCAGGAACATCTTCGCGCCGATCATGGCAGGCACGCCTGTCGTGTAGCTGATCGCCTGCGAGCCGACTTCCCTGTAGCACGCCTGATGGTCGCAGACGTTGTACACGTAATAGTCCACGTCCTTCCCGTCTTTCTTGCCATGAAAGATGCAGCCGATGTTCGTCTTGCCCTTCGTCCGCGGACCGAGCGTCGCCGGGTCGGGCAAAAGTGCCTTGAGGAATTCGATCGGCACGATCTTCTGTCCCTTGAAGTCGATCGGGTCGATGCGCGTCAAACCGACATCCTCCAGACACTTCAAGTGCGTCAGATAGCTCTGCCCGAAGGTCATGAAGAAGCGGATGCGCTTGATGCCCTTCAGGTTGCACCCGAGCGACTCCAGCTCCTCGTGGTGCAACAGGTACATATCCTTCATGCCGACCTGGTCGAAGTTGTATTCGCGCTTGATCGCCATCGGCGCCGTCTCGACCCACCAGCCCTTGGCGAACGCCTTGCGGTCTTCGACGGGGACCTCGGGCTTGTCGTCCTTTGGATCGTCGACCCAGTAGCTGCCCTTCGCCGCGACTTCGCGGATGTTGATTTCCGGATTGAAGTTCGTGGCGAACGGATATCCGTGGTCGCCGCCGTTGCAGTCGAGGATGTCGAGTGTTTCGATTGTATCGAAGTAGTGTTTCTGCGCGTAGGCGGAGAAGACCTGCGTCACGCCGGGGTCGAAGCCGCACCCCAGGATGGCGGTCAAACCCGCCTTCTCGAACTTCTCCCGGTACGCCCACTGCCAGGAATATTCGAAATGCGCTTCGTCCGGCGGCTCGTAGTTGGCGGTGTCGAGATAGGAGACGCCCGCGGCGAGACACGCGTCCATGATCGCCAGATCCTGGTACGGCAAGGCGATGTTCATGACAAGGTCGGGGGCGTAGTCCCGGATGAGGGCGGTCAGGCGCGGCACGTCCATCGCGTCGATCTGCGCCGTCGCGATGCGCGTGCGGGTGCCGCGCTTTTCGCAGGCGTCCTTGATGGCCGCGCACCGCGCTTCGGTCCGGGAGGCAATCAAGAGATCGGTAAACACCGTATCATTGAGACACATTTTGGCCGCGGCGACCCCGGCGACCCCACCGGCGCCAATCAAGAGAACTTTAGACATATCTTTGTTTCCTTCCTTTTATTTCAGACATTCAAGGCGAGCAGGCACTCGCGCAGGAGCTTGCAGGCGAGAGCTGTGGACCTTCCGCTTGCGTCCAGCATGGGCGCGAGCTCGACGAAATCGAATCCGACGACATTGAAGCGCGCGAAGACGTCCATCAGCGCGCGACGCAACTGCTCGAACGAAAATCCGCCCGCCTCGGGCGTGCCCGTCCCCGGGAATTCGGACGGATCCAGCACGTCCAAGTCGACCGTCAGATAGACCGGCGTGCTGGGCGACAGGGAAACGGACGCAAGCGTTTCCGCGCCGAAGCGTTCAGTCTGGACGTGCCCTTCAGCCATGAAGGCGAATTCCTCGCGCGTGCCCGAGCGGATGCCGAACTGGAAGATGCGCTCATCGCCCAGCAGGTCGTGGCACCGCCTCAGAACGCACGCGTGCGAAAGCGGATTGCCGAGGTACTCCTCCCGCAAGTCCGCATGCGCGTCGAAGTGGATGATGTGCAAGTCCGGATGCCGCGCGGCAAGCGCCCGCACGACCCCCAGACTCACCAAATGTTCGCCCCCCAGCAGGACGGGCGTCTTGTCCGCGTCAAGAATGGACTCCGTCTTCTCCTCGATCATCCGCAAAGCGGGTTCGGGCGCCCCGAACGGGAGTTCCAGATCCCCCGCGTCATGAATGCGCGTAGAGCCCAAATCCCGGTTCAAGTACGGAGAGAAGGTTTCGATTCCGTAGGACTCCTGGCGGATCGCCGCGGAACCGAACCGGGCACCCGGCCGGTAGGAAGTGGTCGAATCGTACGGAGCGCCGAACAGAACCGCCGCGGACGCGGCAAACGTGCTTTCGCAACCAATGAATGCCATGGCCGTCTCCCTCAGGCGTTCGCCGCCTTCTGTCCGAGCAGTTCGCGCACGTAGCTCGGGAGCGCGAAACCGCCGCGGTGCAGGTCCGTATTGTAGTAGTGGGTCGGAATCTTCAGCGCGTTCCACGCCCGCGCCCGCAGATGCTTGAGCGGGTGGTACCGCTTGGACGCGAACCCGAACAGCCAATGGCCGGACGGATACGATGGAATGTGCGCCTGGTAGATCATGGAAAGCCCGAAAATGTTCGCGATGTGCTTATGGGCGTTCTTGACGGACTGGGAATGTTCCGAATAGAACGGCGACTCGTGCTGGTTGATGAGAATCCCGTCCTCGCACAGCGCCTTCCAGCAGTTGCCGTAGAATTCGCGCGTGAAGAGCCCTTCCGCCGGACCGTACGGGTCGGCGCAATCCACGATGATGAGGTCGTATTCGTTGACTTTGCCGCGCACGAACCGCAGCCCTTCTTCCACGTGGATATGCACCCGGCGGTCGCGGAACGCCGCGGCGCAGAACGGCAGATGCGCCATGGCGAGCGTATAGAGGTCCTTGTCCGGCTGCACAACGTCGATGCGCGCAATCGTGCGGTACTTCACGAGTTCCCGCACCGTGCCGCCGTCGCCGGCGCCGATCACGAGCACGTTCCGGACTTTCGGATGTACCGCCATGGGCACGTGCGCCAGCATTTCATGGTAGATGAACTCGTCTTTCTGCGTTAGGAAGAGTTCGCCGTCCAGCACGAGCACGCGCCCGTATTCCACCGTGTCGAGTATGTCTATGCGCTCGTTTTCGCTCTTTTGGGAGGCGATTTGGCGCAATACCTTCATCGTAAAGCGCACGTCCTTTGTGTGTTGGTCGGTATACCAAAGTTCCATCTCGCTTACCTCACCACGTTGATCTTGTTGATCTTCATGTCCGCCGGGCCCGTCATGAAGCAGCCCTTGGACTTCGCGTACAGAATGTAGTCCAAAACCTCCTGCGTAATGCGCTCGCCCGGCGCCAGGATCGGAATGCCCGGCGGATAGCACATCACGAATTCCGCCGCGACGTACCCCTTGGACTTCGTGATCGGCACGGACCGCTTGGACGCGTAGAACGCGGCCTGGGGGGACATTTCCACTTTCGGCTCCACATACTCGTGGTCGAAGAGCCCGACGGGCGATTTCGCGTGCAGACGCTTGATTTCCGAGAGCGCCGAGATGAGACGTTCGATATCCAGCGGACGGTCCCCCGAGGACAGGATGCAGAGGATATTGCCCACGTCGCCGAACTCGATCTGGATGCCGTAGTCGTCGCGCAGAAGGTCGTAGACCTCGATGCCGGCCAGCCCGATTTCGCGCGTGTGGATGGAGAGCTTCGTCGAATCGAACGCGCACACCGAATCCCCGTTCACGAGTTCGGGCCCGAACGCGTGGTACCCGCCCAGATCGTTGATTTCCTCGCGGGCGTAGTCCGCCATCTGGATTGTCTTTTCGTACATGGCCCGCCCGTTCTCGTAGAGATTGCGCCGGGCCAGGTCGAGCGAGGCGATGAGCAGATACGAGGCGGACGTCGTCTGGGTGAGGTTGATGACCTGGCGAATGTAGTCCGGGTCCACCGGACGCCGCGTCAGAAGGATGGACGACTGCGTCAGCGACCCGCCGGTCTTGTGGATGGAACACGCCGCCATGTCCGCCCCCGCCGCCATGGCGGAAACGGGGAGCTTGTCCGTGAAATAGAAGTGCGTGCCGTGCGCCTCGTCCACCAGAACGAGCATGTTGTGCGCATGGGCGAGCGCCACGATGGCGCGCAGGTCGGAACAAATGCCGTAGTAGGTCGGATTGTTCACGAACACCGCCTTGGCGTCCGGATTGGCCGAAATCGCCGCCTCGACATCCTCCAGGCGCATCCCGAGCGGAATGCCCAGCTCGGGGTTGACCTGCGGGTTCACGTAGACCGGAATCGCCCCGTTCACGACGAGCGCGTTGATGGCCGAGCGGTGCACGTTGCGCGGCAGGATGATCTTCTGCCCCGCCTGGATGGAGGCGAAAATCATCGTCTGCACCGCCGCGGTCGTGCCGTTGACGATGAAAAAGGCGTTGTCCGCCCCGAACGCTTTCGCCGCCAGCGTCTGCGCGTCCTTTATGACGGAAACCGGGTGGGCCAGATTGTCCAAAGGTTTCATGGAGTTGACGTCCAAAGACATCAACTTCGCGCCGAAATATTCGTTCAGCGCCGGGTTCATGCGCCCGCCCTTGTGGCCGGGCACGTCAAAATGCGCCAAACGGTTGACCCGCTGCTCTTCCAGAGCCTTGGCGACAGGCGTATCCAACTGACTGAGAGACTTCATCGTCATCCCTCACAATTAAGAATCCTTGGTCAACGGATGGTTTCGGGGCTCCTGCTCCCGCTACCGCCGCTCCGTCGCCCTTTTTCGGCTTTAGAACACCGCATATTTTACCATAACCGTTTCGCGCGTGCAATAGAAAATATCACACTTTTTTCATCTGTGTGAATTGTCAAAGCAAATGGTTTTGGACAGGACAGGAAAATGCGAGCGGAAAGACGGGGCCGGACGGACTTTCCTCCCTGCCGCTGATTTGTTATAATACTCGCCATGAAACAGGTTCGCCTACTCGTCCATGCGCACTTCTTCTATGCGTCCCTCGCATCGGAGATCGCCGCGTGCACCCGGAACTTCATAGACGTCTGTGGGGCGGAAGCAGTGGAAGTCGTGGCGACCTATCCGGAAACGAAACCCGAATTTGCCGCGCTCTTGGCCGGGCTACTGCCCCAGACAGGCGTAAAAATCGTCGCCGTCCCGAACCGGGGCTACGATATCGGCCCGTTCGTCTGCGAAGTCCTGAACCGGTATCCCCTCGATTCGTACGACTGCCTCGTGAAACTCCACACCAAACGCGATGTGGACGGCTGGGTGAACTTCCGTCCGGTCCGCGGCGGCGAATGGCGGCGGGTGCTTTTGCGGTTCTGCGCCACCCCGGCGAAGGTGCGGGCGAGTCTCGCGGCGTTTGCGCGCCACCCATCCCTCGGCATGATCGCCGCGAGCCGCTTCATCAACTATGCCGCGGGCGACTTCTGCCCGTCCACCCGCCGGGATTGCCGCGACCTTCTGCGGAAACTCGGACTCCGTCCCGCCGCGCCCGTCTCCGTCGCCGGCACGATTTTCATGGTGCGCGCGGCGCTTTTCAAGCCTCTCGCCAATCGCTTCACCTGGACGGACTTCCCGGAAATAACTCCTTCCAACGCGCATATCGACTTCAATCTTGTCGGTTCGCTGGAATTGGCCTTCGCCACCCTCGTCGCGGCACAGGGGTATGTGGTCGCGGAAGGCGTCCTCCCGCCCGGCGTGGCGTTACTGGGCTACCGGTTGTTCGGCGCGTTGTCGCGGCTGGTGCGATTCGGCTCCCGAACGGCGCGGCGGCTTGTCGGCGACAGGGCGCTCACCGCCTGCCTTGGGCGGATCATGCGCGGCTAAGCCGCCGTACGAACCGCTTGAGCGCGACAGTCATCCGCCGCGCCAAGGGCGGGCAACCGCCCAATATCCATGAAGAAGTGCCCGTAAAGCAGTCGTTTGGATACTTTTTGGCGAGATAAGCCTCTTGCTCGTAGTAGCGCGGCAGGACGTTTCCGCCGCTCCAATGGCATGCCGCGAACGGGAGAATGCGCGAAGGAATGCCGCGCTGCGCCGCCGTCCGGCAGAAGTCTTCCACATAAAGATCGAAGGTCAAATGTTCGTCAAACCGCAGGTTATGGCGGTGGACAAGCGAAGAATGCACAATCAGGCATTGGCAGTCGAACGTTTCCACGGGCGTGCCCGGCGGGACGGTCCTTCCCAATTCATGTTCGCCCGAACCGTCTTTGGCGCATTCCGCCACCCGACCGACGAGCTGCCATTCGTGGTAAATGCCGAAGCGGACGCGCGTGCGTGCGCCGATCGGCCCCCGCAAACAGGCCGTGTCCAGACCTTCCAGCCGCGACAAAAGCGGTTCGCGCGGCTCGAAGTCCTCGTGGCAGAAGACGTACCACGCCTCCTCGTCTGCGGGACGGGAGTCCAGAAACGCGTTGTATTTCAGCGGGATGCCCTCGTTCCGGACGCGGTTGTCCAGCGGCGCGAAGGTGCAGCCGCGGCAGTTCGGGTTCGTCCGCAGGCAGCGGTCGTACATGGCGAAATCGCGCACGACCGAAACCAAGACGGGAGGGGTCATGCCGTTTTCCCCTCCGCAAAGCGCCGGAACCGGGCCACCCGTCCGGACCAATCCCACTGTGCGCGCAGAGAGGCGACTTCCGCATCCGTCGGCGGGGGCGGATCGGAAAGGATGGCCGCGGCGAACGCGTCCTTGTCGCCATAGGGAACCTTATGGCAACCAGTCGTGTAAACGCCACGCAAGGCGGGCAAATCGTACATGACGACCGGCAGACCCGAACAGAGGGCTTCCGCGGCGACCATGCCGTTGTTGTCGTAGACCGTCGCGTGCACAAACAGCCGCGCCGAACAATAGATTTCGTATTTCGCCGCGTTGTTCACGTAACCGAGCCAATCTATCGCATGTTCCATGCCGAGACGCGCGGCTTTCCGGCGCAAAAGCTTCTCGTAGGCGGGCGTCCCGTTGCCGATTAGCGTCAGACGCCGCGCAGGATCTTGGCGGACGACGCGCGCCCATATGTCAAGCAACCCTTCCACGCCCTTCTGCGGATGCAGGCGGCTGCAGAAAACCACATCGCGCGTTTTCTCCAGGTGTGCAGCGGGTATTTGCTCCACATTCACGCCGCCGTAGAATGCGAACACGTCCTTCTGAAGGCGAGCAGGGAAACGTACGCGGTCGGAGTCGTTCGTAATGACAAACCGGTCGGCATATCTTAATTGGATGAAAAACAAGGTTTTAAGCAAAAACCAGGCGAAAACCCACTTGAAGAACGGGAAGCGATAGCCGCGCGACAGGTTTTCCCACGGAGAAGGCGCGAAAAGGAAATCGCTCGTGATCCACGTAAAGGCGAATCGCCGTTTAAGCAAGGCAAGCGGAAGAGTTTCGACATGTGCCTCGCTGCAACAGAAGACTTGGTCGTCCTTTGCGATGGCTTCCGCGGCGAATACCGCGCCAATCGCGCGGCAAAAATGGCGCACGGCGGCGACCGGATGCATGAATTCGCCCTTGGGGAAGGACGGCAGCACATGCAAATGCAGGTTTGGCTTGGGCGGCAGATTGTCCGTGACCGTCGGCAGCTTGACTTCGGGAACCAGAAAGTGCACCTCGTTCGTTTCGCTCAAGTGCCGCGCCATTTCGAGGGCGATCTTTGAGTTGCCGCCCATCGTGCCGGGCGGGCTGAGAGCCACTCCTATGATAAAATAGCGTTTCATACGACATTCCTTCTTTCTGGATGTTTCCCCGCAGGCACCGGACGGGACGGAGCGGTTCGCCATCCATCCGCCTCCGCTTAGGAACTGACAGGCCCCGCTACGAAACACGCGTGCGCGTTGGCCGTCGTCATGTCCGCCAGCTTTTCACCGGATATTCCGCGCAAATTCGCCAAAAACCGTGCCGTTTCCACCAGAAAGGCGGGCTCGTTGGGCTTTCCGCGCAAAGGGACCGGGGCGAGAAAAGGCGAATCGGTCTCTATCAGGAGGCGGTCGTCCGGCACGACCAGCGCGCTTTCGCGCACATTATCCGCCTTTTTGAATGTGACAATCCCCGAAATGGAGATATAGAAGCCCAAGTCGAGCAACGCGCGGCAAAAAGCCGGCGACCCCGTGAAGCAGTGGATCACGCCCCGGGACGGTATCTCGCGCAAGATGCCGAGCGTATCGTCGTCCGCTTCGCGCGTATGGATGATGACAGGCAGGTTCTTTTGACGCGCCGCCTCGAGTTGTCCGGAGAGAAGTTCGCGCTGGAGGGGGCGGTCGGTTTCGCCGTGGGAGTAGTCCAAACCCAATTCTCCCACCGCCGTCACCCCGGCATAATCAATCGGCTCGCGAACCACCCCGACGGACGACATGTCGTGTCCGGCCGCCCAATAGACGCGCGGAAGGTCCGTTCCTTGCAACGCCGCGGCCAAGCGGGCGGTTTTGTTGAGTTCCGTATCGCCGCCGACGGCCAAAATCTCCTGCACCCCCGCCGCTTTCGCGCGCACAAGCTGGGCGCGAATCTCCTCCGCATTCCCGGTGAAGTGCGCGTGCGTGTCGAAGAGGGGGCTCACCGAACCAATCCCTGCTGGCGCAAAAGCGCCGCGGACGAAGGTTTGCGCTTGCGGAAGCGCACAAACACGTCAAACGCGCTTTCGCTTCCGCCCAAGGCCAGAATGGTCTCGCGGTAGGCGCGGCCCACCGCCTGGATCGCGGCGTCGTTCGCTATCCCGACTTCCTCGAACGCGCCGTAGCAGTCCGCGCTCATGACCTCGCTCCACTTGTAGCCGTAGTAGCCGGCGGAATACCCGCCCGCGAAAATATGCGAAAAGGCGTTCAGGAACAGGTCGTCCGGCAGAATCTCCAGCCCGAAATGCGCGAAAACCCTGTTCTTCACCGCGTTCGGATCCGGGACTTCCTTTTCGTGAAGCTGCATGTCCGTCTCGGCGAACGCGAGTTGCCGGCGGCAAGCCGTGGCCGCGCGGAAATTGCGTGCCGCACGGACCTTCGCCTTGAGCTCCTCCGGAACGTGGATGCCCGTACGGTCGTCCAGGGACCAGTTTTCCATGAATTGGCTCGCGACTTCCACCGCGTCCCACTCGATCAGCGAAATGCCCGCCGCGCCTTCCTCCCCGATTCGCGTCAGCATGCACTGCAGGGCGTGGCCGAACTCGTGGAAGAGCGTCTCGACTTCACGGAAAGGCAGCAGACTTGCGCCCTTCGCGTCCGGCTTGGGCGCATTCAGCGCAAGGTAGGCGAGCGGCTTTTCGCCGCGCCGGTCGCACCGGTTGCGGAACTCGCTCATCCACGCGCCTCCCCGCTTTTCGCCGTTGCGCACATACGGGTCGATGTAGAAGTGGGCGATGGGCGCACCCTTCTCGCACACTTCGAAGAACCGCACGTCCGAATGCCAGACGGACGGCTTCTTCGCGCCCGTCACTTCCGTTATCTCGACCGCGAACAGGAATTCCGTCAGCTTGAAGAGCCCCTCCAGCACCTTGTCGAAAGGAAAGTACTTCTTGAGTTCTTCTTCGGAGTAGTCATAGGTCTTTTCGCGCAGACGTTCCGCCGCATAGGCGATATCCCACGGTTCGAGCCCCTCCCCCAGCGCGCGCGCTTCCTCTTTCGCAGGCTCTACCGTGGCTCTGTCCATCTCGCCGATCATCTCCTCCACCGCCGCGACCGACGGCGCGCTTTTGGTGACGATGGAAAGTTCCGCCGGATTCGCGAACCCGAGCAGGCGCGCGCTCTCGAAGCGCAGCTTCAGGATCTCCGCTATCCGCGGCGTATTTTCCGGCGCACGCGTGGACCGCCCCCGGTAGAGCGCCTCGCGAACCTCCCGGTCCGCGCACGTCTTCATCGTCTGCGGATAGTTCGCGTCGTCGATGGTATAGGTCTTGCCGTCCTTTTTATACGAGAACGCGTTCGTCGCGTCCAGGACCGCATTCGAGAAATCCATGGAAAGCTGCGCCAGCCGGGCCGCGATCTCGTTGAACCGTGCACGTTCCCCTTCGGGGAGCGAAACGCCCGACAACTCGACGCCCTGAATGAACTTCTCCAGAATCCGGATGCGCGTTTCGTTGCCCGTCGCATTCCCGCAGGACTTCATGCGCGCAAGGATGTCTTTCGCCTGCGCAAGCAAAACCTTGGACTGTCCCATGCGAAGCGAAAAGGAAACGACCTGAGGCTGGAACTTCTCCTCGACCTCGCGCCAGGCGGGCGAATTGCGCACGCTCGTCATGAACGAGACGTTCCCCCACGTCCGCCAGAGTTCGCGCGTGGCGTCGTCGAGCCGCCAGACGAAATCCTCGTAGGAGGTCGCCTTCTGCCCCTCGATTTCCGCTACGCGTTTCTCGGACTCGGCCAGGAGACGCGGCAGTTCCGCCGCGCAGTTCTCCGGTGTGACCTTGGTCCAATCGGGAAATGTCTCGCCTTGCATGCTCATACGCCCCTATTGTCTGTCGCCTTTAGATCTTCGACCTGTCGCAGAGCGACGAAACGAAAAGCGCCTTGATGGTGTGCATGCGGTTCTCCGCCTCGTCGAAGACGCGCGAATACTTGGATTCGAAGACCTCGTCCGTCACCTCCAGCGCGCCGGTGTTCTTCGTGACCTCCGTATTGCTGTCGTGGAAGGCGGGCAGGCAGTGCAGGAACATGAGCTTCCCGTCCAGATTCCCCGTCGACCTCAAAAGGTCCATGTTGATCTGGTAGGGACGCAGCAGTTTGATGCGCTCGGCCGTCTTGGCTTCTTCGCCCATCGAGACCCACACGTCCGTATAGACGACGTTGGCGCCCTTCACGCCTTCGTGCGGATTCTCCGCCACGCGGATGTCCACGCCATTGCGCTTCGCGACGGCGTCCGCCTCCGCGAGCACCGCTTCGTCCGGACGCAGCTCCTTCGGCGCGCAGCACACGTAGCGGATGCCTGCCTTGGCGCACCCCATCATCAGCGAATTTGCGACGTTGTTCCGTCCGTCGCCCACGTACGCGACGGTGCAATCCTTCAGGGATCCAAAGGTTTCCTGTATCGTCAGCAGGTCCGCGAAAATCTGCGTCGGATGGTAGTCGTCCGTGAGGCCGTTCCAGACCGGCACGCCCGAATACTTCGCCAGATCCTCGCAGGCCTTCTGCGAAAAGCCGCGGAAAAGGATGCCGTCGTAGATGCGACCCAGGACACGCGCCGTGTCCTTGACGCTTTCCTTCTTGCCGAAGTGGATGTCCGGGCGCGTCAGATATTCCGCGTCGCCCCCCTCGTCCCGGGCGGCGATGACCGACGAATTGCGCGTGCGCGTCGAACTTTTCTCGAAAATGAGCGCGATATTCATGCGGTGCAGCAAATCGCCGCGCACCCCGCCCTTGCGCCGCGCCTTCAACTGCGCCGCCAGATTGACGAGATCGAGCATCTCCTCGTCGGTGAAGGACGCCATGCGCATCAGCGAGCGTCCACGCAAACTATCCATCCATGTCAACATGTTTGATTGCCTCTCTATTGCCTTAAGCCTGTTTGATCACGGAGGCGCACGCCTTCAAGACCCCCGTCACGTCCGCCAGGTTGGACGGAATGATCATCGTGTTGTTCGTTTTGGCCAGATTGCCGAACTGCACCAGATACTGCTGCGCGAGCTGCATGTTGACGGACTCCGCGCCGCCCTTCATGTTGATCGCCTCCGCCACCTTGGCGATGCCCGCCGCCTGCGCCTCGGCAACGAGCGTGATCTCCTTCGCGCGCCCCTCGGCCTCGTTGATGCGCCGCGCGCGCTCGCCTTCGGAAAGCGCGATCGCCTGCTGGCGCTCGCCCTCGGCCCGGTTGATCTTGGCCTGCCGTTCGCCTTCCGACTCGGCGATCATCGCGCGTTTCTCGCGCTCCGCGCGCATCTGCTTCTCCATCGCGTCGCGGATCGTCCGCGGCGGCGTGATGTTCTTGATTTCGTAGCGCGTCACCTTGATTCCCCACGGATCGCTCGCCTTGTCCACCGCCGCGACGATCGCCGCGTTGATGGAGGTGCGCTCCTCGAACGACCGGTCCAAGTCGAGCTTGCCCATCTCGGAACGCATCGTCGTCTGGGCGAGCTGGGTCGTCGCGAAAAGATAGTTGCCGATGCCATAGCTCGCCTTGGCGGGGTCCATCACCTGCATGTACAGGATGCCGTCGACCGAGACGGCGATGTTGTCCTTCGTGATGCACTCCTGCGGCGGCACGTCGATCGCCTGCTCCTTGAGCGTGTGGCGATAGGCGATGCGGTCGATGAACGGAACGAGGATGTGGAATCCCGCATCCAACGTGCAGCGGTACTTCCCCAGCCGTTCGACGATGAAAGCCGTCTTTTGCGGAACGATTATCGCCGTCTTGACGATGGCGATGACGACGATCAGCGCGACAATCCCGAAGAATATGAGCGCACCGTTGACGACTGCTGCAGATATCATTTGATTTCCTCCACTTTGAGCGTTAAATTGTTCTGTCCGACGATCCGCACGTTCGCGCCCGCGGCGACGGGCCGGTCCGCACAGGCGGTCCAGCACGCGTCCCCCAGCTCGACGCGTCCTTCCAAAGGCGGATTGATGGCCTCTTTCACGCAGCCGACGCGCCCCAGAAAGTCGTGGTCGAAGTCCACTTTCGTGCGCGTCGTCCCGCCCACGAACACCTTCGTGAGCCACCGGCGCAGGACGGCGAGATACAGGATGGAGAAGAAAGAAACCGCGACGAGCTGCCAGGTGGGCGAGAACGCCTCGCCAAGGACAAGCCGCAATACGCCGACCGAAGCCGCCGCGAGGCCGAAAAAGAACACGATGAACCCCGACGCCAGAAGTTCCGCCAGCATCAGGAACGCGCCGATATAAAGCCACAGCCATCCACAACTCAACATAGCCTACCGTGTTCCTTTCTCTCTGATGTCCGTTATCTCCGCTCCGCCGAGGTCCGTCAGCAGGGCGTTGAGCTTGGGGTCGTCAAGGATCTCCTGGCGGCGCGCCGGCGCGACCGACGGGGCATGCGCGGCGGGCGGAACCGGGGGCGCGGCGGGGACGGGCGCGGAGACCGGCTTCGCTGCAGGCGCTTGGGGCGCCGCGGCGGGCGCGGGTTTCGGCGCAGGCGCCGGGGACGCGAGTTCCGCCGCGTCGGGCAGACGGTGCGCGGCGTATTTGCGCGCCGGAGGCGCCGTGGGGGCCGGTTCCGGCTCAGGCGCCGGTTGCCCGAGGGATGCCGTGGTCGCCGGGACGGGCGCACCCGCGCCTTTCAGCGCGCGCACCGCGCGCATCAATTCCTCCACCGTCGCCGTCGTGGCGATGCGCCCGGCGCGGATGAGCGACATCTCTATCAGCGTGCGCACGCTCAGCGCATAGCGCAGTTTGTCCTCCATCTCCGCGAGCTGGTCACAAATCCGGAAGACCCGCCCGGGATCCACGCCTTCCGCCTGCCGCTTCAGGACGGCGATCTGCTCGGGCGTCGCCTCGAGGGACTTCGTTTCGGGGCCGAGCGCCTGCAAAACGACGAGATTGCGGAAGTGTTTCAGGAGTTCGCCCGCCAACCGCCGCAGGTTCTTCCCCGCCGAATCGAACGACTCGACGGACGCCAATATGCGCGCCGTGTCGCCCGACAGGATGGCACCCGCGAGAGCCTCCAGCTCCGCCCGCCCGACAAGCCCGAACACGCCGAGCGCGTCCTTCTCCGTCACATGTCCGTCCGTGAAGGCGATCAGCTGGTCCAGCGACGAAAGCGCGTCGCGCATACCGCCGTCCGCGCCGCGGGCGATCGCGAGCAGCGCGTCGTCCTCCGCCTGGATGCCTTCTTTTTCGCAGACGTACCGCAGGCGCGCGGCGATGTCCCGCGTCTGGATGCGCCGCAGGTCGAACCGTTGGCAGCGCGAAACGATGGTGGGCAGGACCTTGTCCCCTTCCGTCGTCGCGAAGATGAACCGCACGTACGGCGGCGGTTCCTCCAAGGTCTTCAGAAGCGCGTTCCACGCCGCGTTCGACAGCATGTGGCATTCGTCGACGATGAAAATCTTGTAGTGCGAGGCGACAGGCTTGAACTGCACCGCGTCGATGATCGGCTTGACGTCTTCAACCTTGTTGTGGGAGGCCGCGTCCAGCTCCGTCACGTCCAGCGAACGCCCCTCGGCTATCTCGACGCAGTTCTCGCACTTGCCGCACGGCTCCGTGCCGACCGGCGCGGAACAGTTGAGCGCCTTGGCGAAGATGCGCGAAAGCGTCGTCTTGCCGATGCCGCGCGAACCGATGAAGAGATAGGCGTTGGCGACGCGATTCGCCGCGATGGCGTGCCGCAGGGTGCGCACGACGTGCGCCTGCCCGACGACGTCCTCGAACGTCATCGGACGGTACTTCAGCGGCAGGGCGATATGCTGCGGCTTGTCCACGGGCATCTTCTCTCCAACGCCGGCCTAGAGCGCGGCCACGCACTCGATCTCGACTTTGACGTCCTTCGGCAGGCGCGCCACTTCGACGCACGAACGCGCCGGCTTCGTCTCGCCGAACAGTTCGGCGTAGACCTTGTTGAGCGCGGCGAAATCGTTCATGTCCTTGATGAAGACGGTCGTTTTCACCACATGCGAAAGATCCGTCCCCGCCGCTTCCAGAACCGCCCGGAGATTGCCGATCGCCTGCCGCGTCTGATCCTCGATCGTGGTCGCGACGATGGTGTTCGTCACCGGATCGATCGGAATCTGACCCGAGCACCACACGAAACCGCCGGCCTTGAGAGCCTGGCTGTACGGTCCCAACGCCGCAGGAGCGGACGCAGTAGAAATCGTCTCTATCATAACTCAATCCCTCCGGAAAAGAAATGGAGCCAGGAACAGGAGTCGAACCCGCAACCCTCTCATTACAAATGAGATGCACTGCCATTGTGCTACCCTGGCTTTGTCATGCCAGATATTATAGCATATATTGCCCTTCACGCACAAGTGCGAATTTGCCCGGTTTGCCTGTCGCGGTTTTCACCAATACGGCGGATACGGAAGCCGCTCCGCCGCACTCGGGAATCGTCTCTATCTGCTGACGTTGCGCCGAGACGGGGTAGGCATTCCGGCGAGACCAAAAAGGAAAGGCGCACCCCGCACGGAGCAAGCCGCGTGTTCGGATTTGCCTTGCGCCGCCCCGAAGCGGTCGCGAGTTTTCTTTGCGAACGCTTCATAATTTGCATGTTTTGCGCTTGATTCCGTTGGACCTTAGAGCGTCGACAGGCGCGCGGCGAGGCCTGGCAGTCCGGGATCGCGGGCTCCACAGGTGACGAACGCGGCGAAATCGTGCGCATGTGCCGCGCACCACGCCTCCGCCGCGTCCAGATCGGCAACCTCCTCGCAGACACCCGGCCTCAATTCCCGCGCGAGCGCGTCCGAATTCAGGGTGCGGTCCGCCGTCCCCCCCGCGTCGTAGACCGGCAGCAACAGCAGTTTGTCCTGCGGACGCACCACGTCGTTGAACAGCGCCGCGAGCGCCGCCTTCATCTTGCGCAGGGGCGCGTAGCCGTGCGGACGCCACACGACGCAGATTCCGTCCGGAAACTTCTCCGCCAATGTCGTCCACATCGCGTGCAGTTTCTCGGGATTGTGGGCGTAATCGTCGTAGACGCGCGGCCCGTACGCCTGCAAGCGCCGTTCCACGCCCCCGAACATCAGGAGCGCCCGCCGCGCCTGTTCCGCGTCGCACCCGAGGGCCGTCGCCAGGCGCCAGGCCAGATACGCATTCGCCTGGTTGTGCCGCCCGGGGACCGAAACCGGCATCTCGCCGCAGTCCCGGCGTCCGTCCACCACCGGACCGGGCACGCCGGCGACAAATGCGTCGAAAACGGCGTCCATCTCCTCCTTGGAGTAGTGGTCCGCCGAGGCGTTGGTTATGATCGCCGCATAGGGATGGAACGCGACGAGCGACTTGTCGCTCTCGTCCACCTCGACGACCGCGAAAGCGCCCTTGCCGGCGCGCACCGCCCCTTCCCAGCCGGGGACGTTCGCCCCGTTCACGCAAAACGGATCCAGCCCGCATTCGGCCAGGACATGCCCGAGCATCGCCGTCACCGTCGACTTGCCGCACGTGCCGGCGACCGCGATGAGTTTGTGCCCGGATAGCGCACGGGAAAGCGCCGCGGCCCGGTGCGTGACGGGGATCCCCAGCTCGTGCGCACGCCGCAGGCCGGGATTCGCGGACTCGATCGCCGTCGAGACGATTACCTCGTCCGTCGCCGCGTCCACCCCCGAGCCGTCGTCCGGATAGCACCGTATCCCCAGGGACTGCAGAAAGCGGATGTTCGCCGTATCCAGATTCCGGTCCGCGCCCGTGACGGTATCCCCGAGACGCACGAGCGCCGTCGCCAGCGCGCTCATCCCCACGCCGCCGATGCCGATCAAATGCCGCGTCGCCATGGCCTGCACCCCCTTGAATGGAGCCTTCTCGTTTCGTTCCTGTTCATTCCGGCTCAAATTATACCACACCCCATCCCGAAATGAAAGGAGTATTTTCCCGCCCTGGCGTTCACGCGGAGCCGGATGCGAGCAGCCTGACATACCATGCCGCCATGCCCAGACACGCCAGGAGTTTGAGCGCTACACCCGTCAAGAACCCCAAAAACGCGCCCAGTCCGCCTTTCAACGCCTGCCCGGCATTGCGGCTGTGCGCCAACTCCAAGAGAAACGCGCCCAGGAACGGCCCCAGCAACAGACCTGCCGGAAAGAAGAACACCCCGATAAACGTCCCGAGGACGCAGCCCCATACGCCCCATTTCGAGCATTTGCACCGCTTGGCCCCCAACGCCGGCACGACATTGTCCAGAACGCTCGCAAGCGCCGTCAACAGACCGAACGCCACCAATGCACACGCAGAAGGCGCATAAGGCGTCAGATTCATCAGGAGAAGTCCGCAAAAGGCGACAAGCGGACCCGGCAAAACCGGCACGATGCAGGCGCAACAGCCGACAAGAAGCAGAAGCCCGCTCAGGATGACAAAAACGACAGACATCGCGGCATCCCCGTCTTGCTGCGGATTTTCCTGCCCATGCGGATCTTCTTGCCTATGAGCACAAGACCGACCGCCAGCCAGAGACCGACAGCAAGGGCGACAACGGGCAGCACGAAAGACAGGATGGACAACAGCAGGGAACTTGTGCTCTCCGCCGTAGACACGACACAGTTTCCCGCCCCGCCGGTCGCGGCGCTGCTTGTCGCGCGAAGGGCGACCGTGGACAGTTGCGTCACGCCGGCCGCGCCCGTTCCCAGGAGCAAGCCGACCGTCCACTTCACGGCCGGATGCAAATCAGGCAACATCCCGATCATTGCAAGTGCGCCTGCCGCCAATGCCAACGGCGTGCTTACCGCATCCAAAGCATTGTCGACCCAGGGAATACAATAGGCGAACGTCTCGACCAGCGTGGCTGTCGCAAAAACAAGAAGCGCCATCCACGAGCCAATCCACGCAAAATCCGGACCGACGGAGACGCCAAAAAAACGCACGGCCACGGAAATCGCCAGCAAAGGCACAAAGACGCGGAAACCGCACGCGGCGGACAAGCCGGTCCCCGCGCACAGTCCCGCAAGCAATTTGCACGCATCTGCATCCATCACCTGTCAAACGGTCTTCCCGCCGCATCCTTGCGCACAACGCAAATCTCGACAAGAACCCAAATCCACACGATAACCAACGGAACGACGAGCCATCCCAGCAAAATCGTCAGCAGCAACTGGGCTACACCGCGTCCCGTGTAGCCCGCATAAAAATCGTGGACACCGAGAAGCCCGAAAAACCACCCGAGCAAGATGTACGTCAAGCGGGATTTCCCGAACCGTGCGCCTGCCTGTCCGCACTGCGTCGCGTCTGCGACAGGCTCAGGTTGCGCCGTGTTTGGATTTCCGTCCGAAACCGC
>DJRS01000127.1:195-17965 GCA_002440145.1 Verrucomicrobia bacterium UBA6354 | reverse complement strand
CGCACGGGAAAGGCCCGTTTCCGAGACGTAGCCCGGCGCGTGGAAGGAGACGATCGTCCGCCCGTCCTTCTTCAGCACCTCGACCTGCCGGCGCTGACGCTCCGTGAGGTACTGGCAGTCCAGCAGGACCACCACGCGATAGTCGCGCTCCTGCACGGCGTCCAGGTCTTCCGCAAGATACCAGTCGAACGGCGCGCCGGCGCGGGCGAACGCCCCCATCTGCTGCTGGTAGAGGAAGAGCCCCATGTTGTTCGCCTCGGTACGGCGGTAGCCCATGTAGAACTCGCTTTCGACATTGGAGACGACGGCCACCTGGGAGAAGTGGGCGCGGTCGCGCGTCAGCGCGAGATCCGCCGCGCGGCGCATCCGCCCGACCGCCTCCACGAGCGCGGGATGCCGGAACGTGTTGCCGTTCAAGTCCATGTACCAGAGGCCGGTGCCGTGGGTGACGGCCTGCCCGAATTCGCGGTAGAGGATGTTGACGGACTCGAAGAGGTTCGTCGCGCTGCACCGCCCGTCGGGATGCGGCTTGAGGTGTTCGAGGAACGTCATGTCGTCCCCCTCGTCGACGTAGAGCTTGCCGTGGCGCGCGGCGGACGCGAGATAGCAGCGCATCAGGGCGTCTTCGCCCGGCATGCGCCGGTTGTACGTGTGCGGCGCGGAGAACATGTCCAGGTTGGGCGAACGGTAGGCGGCGGCGACCGCGCGGTGGTCGCACTCGATCGCCCAGTGCTCGTCCTGCGTGTAGCCGTAGAACGCGAGCGTCGGCAGCGCGCCCCTGGACTCGTCCTTCACGATGCCCGCGAAATGGTCCAGCATCTCGACCGTCACGCCGTTCTGGCATTCGAAGTAGTCGGCGACGCGCCGCCCCTTCGCCGGATCGCGCCACACGCCGTCCGTGTCGAGCGCAAACCGATCGTCGCGCGAGGGGACTTGCGCATTCTCGAAGGTGGCGGAATCGTCACGCCACGCCGCCTTCAGCCGCGCCGGGTCGTTCCCATATTTCGCGCGCAGCCAGGCGCGGAAGCGCCGCGTCATCGGTTCGGAGACGTCACCGTGCCCGGCCACCTTGAGAGGGATGTCACCGTACTGCGTCAGCACGTCCCACGCGAAATGCTCGCCGCACGGCCCGCTCGTCAGGTGGATGCCAAGCAGACGGTCGCCGTAGCGGTCCATCAGATGTCGCACGGCCTGGCGGTAGACGGGCCCGCACTCCCGCCGGAAGCGTTCGCTCGCGAACGACTCGCGCGGCACGAGCGTACCGCTCCGACGCGCTTCCGCGTCGGCCGGGATCGGATTCGAGTAGACGATCTGCTCTTCGGGATGCGCGGCGATCCACCAGTCCGGCGCCGAATAGAACAGGCGCGGCAGAAAGGCGGCGGACGGCACCCACTTCAGGATCTGGTCGAGATTTTCGTCCTGATAGGCCATGCCCGCGAACCCCTCCGGCTTCCAGTAGGGGTTCGCGTAGTGCGGATACGAGCCGAAGACGCCGAAGAGGTCGACGCCCGCGCTGCGGCTCATCGCCTTCGCGTCCTGCTCCTCGATCTTCCACTGCCAGAAGAGGACGGGCGCGACGGGCTTGCCGTCGCGGTAGAGGCCCGGCGCGCCGTTCAGAGTCGCCACGCTCCAGCCTTTCGCGCGCGGCGCGCCGTCTTCCTGCTCGCCGACCAGCAGGATCTGGCACGGCTGGAACCAGGTGCCGTCGTACTTGTCCGTATCCGTCGCCTCGTGCGTGACGCGCGTGCGGTCGGGCTGGCCTTCCAGCACCTCGATTTCGACTTCATGGACGCCCTCCGGCCCCGAATAGACCGGCAGCGTCGCCAGGCGCGTGTACCAGCAGTACGAGTCGAAGCGCGGCTGCGCCGTGCGCACGACCTTGCCGTCCACCGTGACGCGCACGTTCGCGCCCTTCGGGCCGAGCAGGTCGTAGACGGCGCAGCGCGTGCCGCGAAAGCGGAAGCGCAGCCGGTCGCCGGGACGTGTCGCGCGCCAGACCTGTCCGCCGCGCGCGGCGAAGGACTTCTGCACGGGATCGCCGTCCCCAAGCCGCGTCCATCCCGCGCCGCGCAGCATTTCGGCCGTGACGGGGACCATCTTCGCGGCGGCGAGCGACCCGTCGAAGAACGGCTTCCCCAGAAAGCGCGTATGGTCGGCCGGCGGCAGGGCGCGCATCGCCCCGAACGCCGCGACGACGCTGGCGAGATACAGCTCGTGTCCGGGACGGGCGGGATGGACCCCGTCCTTCGCGAACAGCGTCTGACCCTTCTTCGCCAGCTCTTCGCAGATCAGTCGATCGCGGTCGGGCGTTTCCTTCGGCACGGCCGTCGGGACTTCGCCGAGGCTCATCACGAGACGGCCTTTCCGGGCCTCGGCGACGACGCGCGGGCCGAAGCAGACGGACGGGATGCCGTAATGCGCCGCAAGCCGCTCCATCGCCCGCGCCGCCGCGTTCATCCGCCCCTTGCCGTAGTCCGCCATCATCTGCGCCGTGATCGTGTAGACGAAGACGATGTCCGTCTTCGGATTCTTCGCCCAGGCCTGCTGGACGATGCCATCGAAGTTCCGCCAGATCTCCTCGTCGGACTTTCGGGCGTCGTTCGTCGCGAACTCGACGAACAGGAGGTCGGGATCCTTCGCGAGCACGTCATGGCCGAGGCGGTAGACGCCCAAGTCGGAGCCGGTGCCGCCGATCGCGGCGTGCACTTCGGTCACCGTCGCCTTCGGCCAGGTCCGGCGCAGCCAGTCCGTCGTCAGGTTGCGCCAGCCGTTCATCTCCGTGATGGAGCCGCCGAGGTAGGCGACCGTCACCGGCTTCTCGGCTTCAAGGCGCGCCAGCACGTTGCCGACGCCCGCACGAACCTGGAATTCCGGCAGCGTGCGCCGCCCCGACAAGGCGAAGTCCCACGGCTTGAAGCCCATGGCAAACGCGGGCGACGTCTTCTTGAGGCGGAAATCGTCCCTGTCAGGATCGACGAACTGGGGATCGGCACGAATGCCCCCGAAAAGCGAATCGGCCGCCTGAGGGTCCGTCGCGCACCAGAAGAGGTTTGTCTTCCAATCGACTTGTGCCGCAGACTGACTTTTCGCGGGTTCGACCGGCTCCACGACATCCTTGCCGTCCTCCACGCGCACAGACCACTTGGGGCCTTCAAAAAGCGGCGAACGCCCCTTCCAGTAGACGATATTCCGGTCGAACGTGACGCTTCTGTGCCCTTCTCCGTTCGAGACGGCCAGCTGAGCCTTTCCGCCGTTTGCGAAGATGTTGTTGCGCACGACGTTGTTCCGTCCGTAGTGCTGGTGATAGGCGGCGTCCGTCACATTGTAGACGAGGTTGTTCTCCCAGACGACGCCCTCGCTGCCCTCGTCGTTGTAGAGCCCCCAGCCGCCATAG
Source organism: Verrucomicrobia bacterium UBA6354 (assembly GCA_002440145.1). Lineage (GTDB taxonomy): Bacteria > Verrucomicrobiota > Kiritimatiellia > RFP12 > UBA1067 > UBA1067. The sequence continues at coordinate 14,571 of DJRS01000127.1, read as the reverse complement.
TCCGAAGACGCGACGTCATGGATGACGTTGTTGGAGACGCACGTCCCGAAGCTCGTTCCCAGCGTGTAGATGCCGCCCATGTCGGACATGACGCCCTGGCCGATGTCGTGAATGCGGTTGAACGCGACGGTGTTGCGCTGGGACAGCGAACCCGAATAGCCCCATGTCCAGCCGACCGAGACGCCCGTATAGAAGAGATCGGAAATCTCGCAATGCGTGAGCGTGCTGTCGGACACCTGCGTCATGAGCATGCCGCACCCCTCGGGGTTGACGCGCCCGGCATGGGAGATGGTGCAGTCGTCGACCGTAATGAAGGCGCACGGATGGAACTTCGCCGTGCACGGGTCGCCGTAGGGGATGACGAAGCCCGGCTTGGGGAAGCGGGGGCTCGTGCCCGGGTCCCTCGGAAAGTAGTTCGCCTTCACGTCGCCGATGAAGACGCCGCCCGCACCCAAGTCCGTCAGCTCGCAGCCGACGACGCGGTTCGAGACGCACCCCTTGTCCATGCGGATGGCATAGTTCTCCGTCTGCGCCACCCGGCACCCCTCGAACGCGATCCGCCGCGTCCCCTTCGCGTAGATGCAGCCGCCCGTTTCGCGTGCGGCCTGTCCCTGATACTGCTGCACGAAGCCCGACGCGAGGCGATGCCCCTCCGTCGTCGAAAGCCCGAAGGAGATGCCCTCGAAGGCGGTGTCCGTGACGAAGCGCCCGGCGTCCAAGTCGCCTTCGAGGCGGACGATGCTCGACAATCCCGAACTGGGCGCGCAGGCGTCCAGACGCGCCAGCGTCTCGCCCGGCAGCGGACGGTAGCAGATGCGCCGGCGCGTCACGTCGTAGAACCACTCGCCCGGCGCGTCGAAGCCCGCGCGGACGTTCTCGAAGCAGAAGAGGTTCTTCTCCCCGGGCCACTCGCCCCACTCCGGCACGGTGCGGTCGTAGGTGCAGACCTTCAGCCGGCGCGTCTGCGGATTCCAGCCCGTGACGGAAAAGGCGCCGTAAGACCACTTGACGCGAACCTGGAACTCGACGGCGGCCAGCTCATCGGATGACAGCCCCGTCAGCGCATCGGCCGCCGCGTCGTTCACGGTGACGCTCTGGACATGGGAAACGGCCCCGGCCGCGTTCGTCAGCGTCTGCTGCTCGGCCGCGTTGACCTGGAAGAACCCGGCGTTTGGATGCCGCGCCCGGACGGCACGCCGTCCGTTGACGTAGAGCGACTGGAACCAGACCGGCTTGCCGTCCGCCCCCTGCGGCGCGGGGGCGGACCAGACGCCCGCCCCGTCATCGCGCCACCCCGTCAGGCGCGTGCCGCCCAGAAATGCCGCGCCGTCCCCTTCGGCGATCCAGCGGACGGGCGCCGTCGGCGAACCCGAATCCTCCGGCCGCAGGATCAGCGGACGCGCGAACACGTATTCGCCCGGCGCGACGCGCACCGTCCACGGGGAACGATCGCCCGCAGCCTTTGCCGCCCGGATCGTCTCCAGCGCCGCGTGCGGCGACAGCCCGTTCGGCGCCACACGGACTTCGCCCGCGAACGCGCACGCCGTCAGCGACAGCGCTGCGGCAATCCCGACAAGTTTCGTCTTTTCCATTTTGCTTCTTTTCCTCATTTGACCAGTTATTCTCCGACAATGAAAGGGGTGGCTATCGATTGTTTTGCGACTGGCTTCTGCGAAGCCAGATGCAGTCAGCGGAGCGGTAGCAAGAGCGTCAATCATCGGAGTTTGTCCACGCGCTGACCGCAAGCGGCGGAAAGCGTCGCCGCCGGCTCGACCGAGAGGAATCCGCCGTTCCAGGCGCCGATTTCCGGGATCTGCACGCGCACGACGTCGCCGCCGCGCACGACGGGCAGCGCCTCCGGCCTGCCGCCGATCGGATGCCAGACGACCGCCGCCCCCGCCGGGACGCCGCGCAGGCGCAGCGCGACCGGCCCTTGCGCGCCGATGCGCGTGTTGAGCAGCGCGACCGTCCGCAGGCTCCCGTCCGCCGTCACGCGCGGCACGAGAAGGCCGACGAAAGGCGACTCGAGCACGGCGGGCGCGCCGCCCGCGCGCGCGTCCAAGGCATCGCGGAGCGCCTGGATGTCCTTCGAGCCTGTCGTGAAGACGTCAAGCGCAAGGTCCGCGTCCGTCAGTCCGCCCAGATCGCGTCCCACGCCCGGCAGGACCGGCACGCCGGAAAGCGCAAAGCGGTAGAGCCGGTCGGGCGGCAGGGATTCGGCGGAAAACCCGACGGGGGCCGTCCCGTCGCTGTCTTTCGCGAGCGCCGCCAGGACCGGCGCGGCGGCGGCCAGCGGACGCAGGGTCGTCCGCGCGTAAAGCGCATCGTCCTCATAGCGCGTGTCCAGCAGGAAGAGGCTTGTCGCGTTGAAGCCGTAGGCGATCGCGACGAAACTCTCGACGATGGCGCTCTGCGCGCTACGGCTCGCATAGGCGCGCGGCCAACATTCGACTTCCGGGCACCAGATGGCCACGCCGTCGAGGTCGACGACCTTCGCGCGAAAGCGCGCGGCGCGGAGGCTCTTGACCACCTGATCGGCCGGATTGAGATCGTAGTAGTCGCCGCCGCCGGGGCGCAGCCCCACAGGCTGCCCGCTCGTCTGGGCAAGCGTCTCGGCAACGGCCCGGACGGACGAGATCTCCTTGTCCCCCGTGCAATGCTGGTAGCCCATCCCCGTTTCGGGCGAGAGGCGCCGGAACTCCTCGGCGATCGCCTGCGCGACCGCCGCGATGGACGCAACGGAAAACGCCTCCCAGCGGGCGGCAAGCGCGGCGTCGCCCTTCATCGCCGCGTCGAGTTCCGTCCGGGTCCATGCCTTTCCCTCCGCCGCGCCGAAATCGGACAGGCAGGTTGCGCACCAGCAGCCGGGCCGCGAACCGTCGGTCGCCGGCGCGTGGTTGTCGATGCGCAGGTCGTCGTCGATCCACAGGAACCCCGGCCGCATGCCCGCATAGATGCGGGCGCAGGCCCGCACGTACTCCAGAAACTTCTTCTGGCGCGGACAGCTGCAGAACCGGTCTTCGACGCCCGTCGAGCCCGTCCAGCCAGTCCAGTCCTTCATCGCGCACTCTTCCGCCGTGACGAACGCGTCGCCGTGGCCGAGCGTGGCCTGGAACTGCAGGCTCGGCACGATGCCGATCTTGCGCAGGTCGTCCGCCGCCGCCGCGATCCGCGCGGCCTGGGCGCGGTGCCAGTCCAGCGGCGGGACGCCCGTGCCCGTCGAGAACCAGACCTCGTCGCAGCAGCCGGGATTGGCGGCAATCGCCGCATGCGTCTTCCGCCACTGTTCCGGCGTCGCCGTGTGCGGCGCGCGCAGGCGCAGCGCCACGCGCGGGAAAGACGCGCCGTCCGGCGGCGTCGCGCTTTCCGCGCAGAAGCCCCAGACGGCCGATGCGGCCGCGGCAAAGGCGATGAACTCGCGTCTGTTCAGCCGCATGCCGCTCACTCCGCCTTTGCGTTCAGCGCCCACTTGGCCTTCATCACCTTCATGCGCGGCGTCTCTTCTGTCGCCTTGCGCAGGCTCGCGTTCTCCTCGCCCTCGTGCTCGAGCGACCAGATGACGTTCTCACGGAAGGCGTGGTAGGTGTAGTCCCAGCCGTATTCCTCGAAGAGGTCGGTGACGTCCTGCAGGTACCGGTCGCCGCCATCCGTCCATGCCGCCGCCGAGAACTCACCGACCCAGATGCGCGCGCCGTACTTGAGCTGGAACTCGCGCACGGTCTGAAGTTCGCGGCGGACGTACTCCTTGTCCCAGACCTCGACCTTGCCGCTGCCCTTGCCCAGGTCGCCGGGGAAACGCTTGCGGTTCGCGTCCAGCTTCGCCTGCGTCGTCGGATACGAATGGTGCAGGTAGGCGTCCTTCTTCTGCCCGATGCCCTGGTGGGTGAAGCCCATCGGCTGGTAGACGTGGGCGGAGTAGATCACGTTGTCGAACGGGATCGGCGTCATCGCGACGAAGTTGTAGCGCGACTTGCAGTCGAAGCCCGCCGGCGAGCCGTCCGCGTTCGCCTCGACGATCAACGTCGCGTCCGGGTCGATCTCGCGGATCGCGCGCGCCATGAGGATCATGAAGTCGCGATGGTGGATGCGGTCATAGGAGAACTCGCGGTTCAGCGGCTCGTTCACGATGTCGTAGCCGTAGACGGCGGGATGTCTCTTGAACGCGCACGCGATGCGCTGCCACGCCTCCCGGAACGCGCCGACGAGCTCGATGTCCTGGAAGTAGGGATGCTCGCCGTACTCCTCGCGCGTGGACCACTTGCCGGGCTTCGGCCCCGTCACGGCGACCTTGAGGCCGTGCTTGTGCGCCAGGTCGAGGACTTCCTTCACGTAGCGGATGCGCTTGTCGACGTTCGCGAGATACGTGGCGATCGCCGCGTCCGTGGTCTCGCACGCCTGCCCGTTTTTCATCTTCGGCCAAATGGCTTCATAGCCGAACCCGACGCGGATGAGATTCATGCCGAGCGCCGCCGCGTCCGGGATGCCCGTCAGCTCGTTCGCGTAGGGGATGCCCGCGCCACGGAAGCGCTTTTCGGGCGACAGGCGCGCCGGATACTTGACCGTGCCCGCGACATAGCCCTGGATGCGGTCGTCCTTCATGTACTTCTCAAGGATCTTCTGGCGGTTCGTCTTCTCCCGCGCGGGCTTGAGCTCGAAGTAGCTCGGCCCCTCGTGCTCGACGCTCCAGCACGTCGCCTCGCGGAAGGCGTGATACGTCCAGTCCCAGCCGTATTCGAGAAACAGCGAACAGACGTCTTCAAGCCACTTGTCCGCGCCCGGCGCGTACGCCGCGGCGGAAAACTCGCCGACGAAGATGCGCGCGCCCGTCCGCAGCTGGAAGTCGCGCACGCTCTGGATGTCGCGGCGGATCCATTCCTTGTCCCAGACCTCCGCCTGGCCGCTGTCCTTGCCGAGGTCGCCCGGATAGCGCACGCGGTTCGGGTCCGCCTTCGCGTTCACGCTCGGATACGGCATCGGCTTGTAGTCCTCCTTCTTCTGGAAGAGACCCTGGTGGGTGAAGCCCATCGGACCGTAGACGTGCACCGAATAGATGAGGTTGTCGTACGGCAGCGGCTCGAAGCCCTTCAGTCCATACGGGTTCTTCACGTCGAACCCGCGCGGCGAGGCGTTGCAGTTCGGCTCGATGACGATGGGCGTGTCGGGGTCGATCGCGCGGACGGCCTCGACCGTCCGGCAGATCACCGCCCGCCACGAGGTCGTCGTCAGCTCGTTCTCGCGGTCGATCGGCTCGTTGAAGAGGTCGTAGCCGTAGATCGCGTCCGTGTTGCCCTTGAAGCGCCGCGCGATCTTCTCCCACGTCTCGACGAGCAGGTCTTCATACCGCTTCTCGACGAAGATCATGTCGGAGTTGTACTGCTCCTTCGTCTGCCCGCCGATGCGCGTGTGCAGGTCGACGCAGATCTTGATGCCGTACCTGCGCGCCCACGGCAGCATTTCCTGCAGGTGGTCGAGTTTGCCGTCCAGCCACTTGCGGTATTCGGCGGCGGCATCCGTCTTGTTCTTCGCCGCGAGGTTCTCGAAGTCTTTCCAGCCGGCGGCCATCTGGTAGCGGACGAGCGTCGCGCCCATCCGCCGCAGGTCCTTGAACTCCCTTTCGCCGCTCGCGCCGAGCATCACGCCCTTGAGCTGCGGCCAGCGGCTCATGTAGTCCGGATAGTCGGCGCGCGGCCAGTTCGGGGTCGCGGCCAGCGCCGCCCCCGCCAGAATCAGGCTCGCGCCCGACAACAGTTTCTTCCATTGCATGATCGTACCTCTTTCTCTTGTTCTCTTTCGTTTGGTTTACCCTTGTTTCTTACCGGATGCTGATGCAAAAGCCGCCGTGCGGAACGTACTCGACCTTCGCTACGCGGATGAGCGCGTTCGTCGTCATCGCCTGCGACCCGGCGGCCTGCCCGTAGGTCTCGCACGACACGAAGTCGAAGAGAACCTTGTCCGTCTCGACATCCGCAGCCAGTTCGCCGACCGGCAGGTCGACGCGCACGTTGTAGCCCGAGACGCTCTCGTCCTTGCGTGCGCCGTCGTGCCCCGCCGCCTGAAGGCGGCCGACGATGCCGTCGAGATCCAGCGCGCCGTCCGCCGGCGCCTCAAGGCCGAGCCGCACCGAGATGCGTTTGTAGCGTCCTTCCCGCAGCTTGTACGCCTTGAACTTCGGCAGCGCGAGCCAGCCGCGCGGACGCGCCGTCGTCAGCTTCACGCCGTCTTCCAGCTTCGCCCCGTCCTTCAGCTTCGCGCCGAAGACGTAGGCGTCTTTCTGCCCGACATGGCGCAGCCACCTGTCGCCACTCAGATGCGCCGTGTTCGTCTCCCACATCTCCTCGCCGATGAAGCCGCCGTAGGTCGCGCCCGCCACGGGAAGCTTGGGGACGTACGGGTTCTCCGACACCCAGCCGTCATGGTTGCGGCAGAGCAGCTCGAACGAGTCGCGGTGGACGATCTGCATCCCCCCTTCCGGCGACAATCGCCAGATGCCGGGGATCGTCATGACCGAGCCGTCGTTCCAGACCTGCGTGCGCGTCCGGACGGGCTTCACCGCGAAGTCCGCATTGCGGTCCGCGTGCGCCTTCAGGCGGAAGTCGAAGAAGATCGGCGGCGTCTTCTCGTCCTTGTACCGGCTGTTGAATCCGCTCCAGCCTTTGACCGACACCACGGAATCCTCGCCGCAGATGCGGAAGGTCATGCGCGCGCCCGTCTTCATGCCACCCGGATCGGCCGTGCCGAAGTTCACGTCGTCGATCCACGCCGTGCCGCCATCGACGTCCAGCATATTGTGGTAGTGCGGATCCGTTCCGCCGCCGCCCTGGACGGACAGGCTGAGGTTCGTGAGAACGCCGCCCGAGGCGACCGTCACGACGTTCGTGTTGCACGTGCGCTGATAGAGGCTCTTGCCGCCCAGGTCGACCTTGCCGCCGTCGGTGATAGACAGATAGGCGCCGATGCCCGCGTTGGCGTGGCTCGCCATGTAGATCGGCGCGCCAAACGTAGGGTCTACGGACAGGATCTGGCCGCCCTTCACGTTCACCCAGCCCGCGCCGCAGTGCATGCTGCCCGTGTGCAGGGCACCCTCGCGTCGGCTGACTTCGCCACCCATGTCGAGGCATGAGCCACCGCGCAGCTCCAGCGTCGAGCCCGCCAGCACGTCGATGACGTTCGTGTAGGTGCCGCGCCCCGCACTGTCGCTCGACGAGCCGCCCCACATCCGCAGCGTCGTCTGGTCCGAAAGAGACATCTTGCCGCCGTTGCGCACTTGGATCCGGTTCCATCCCGTGCCGGTCGCATCGGTCATGGTCGGCTGCAGCGCAAGCATCTTCTGGGACACGTTCAGCGTGCCGCCGTTGACGTCGAGCGTCACCTTGTTGCCCGGGTTGCCGTCCTGCCAGCCGTACGTGCCGAGCCGGGACTCGTTGTCGGCGCCTTCGAGGGAAAGCGTCGAATCCTTGGGAATCTCGACGGTCAGCGTCTTCCACGTCGCGCCGCCCGCGAACAGCGTCGACCCGGCGGCATAGGTTCCGGTGGGCGCCAGCGTGATGTTCGCCGTCTGCTGGAGCTTCACGAGACTGTCCGCCGTCGGCACGGCGGACTCCACGGATCCCGAAGCGGAGGTGACGGTCCAGTTGGCCGCTACGCCCCAATTGCCACTCGCGCCGCCCGACCAGACGTTCGTATAGGCGGGTTCGGCATGTAGTATACCCCCCCCCCAGCAAGGCGGCCGCGCAGGAGAGCGCTTTCAGCATGGTTGCACCTTTCATTTCATTCCTCCATTTCTTTCATTCGGATTGTTGCGTTGCGTACGGTAACATTATAGCATATTCCAGATTCTGTTTTGCGCAAGACGTGCTTTTATTTTGCGCCTTCCAGGCGAGCTCGAGATGCCCGCCTGCGGGGATGTCAACGCGCACGAGACCGGCCGACGGCCGCGCGACCGGAACTTCACTGCCCAGCGCGTCAAATGCGCGCACCGTCTCCGGCACGCCCGCAACTTCCAGGACGACACCGCGCCCACCCGTCGCGTTCACCACGAAGACCGGCTTGTCCGCCGGTCCGCAGTTGACGACCGCCGACGGCGAATACGACGTCACGATCCGCTCCCGCGCACTCTCGCCCGAAATCCACGTATACCCGTTTTCGGGGTGGTGGGGCGTGAACCGCCCTTTCAGCAGCGCCTCGCGGTGATCCTGCGAGAACTTCAGCCACCGCCGGATCACCGCGCCATGGTCGGGCCGGATTTCGCCGAGGATCATGGAATACTGGATCGTCGAATAGAGCGCGTTCAGGATCGGCAGCGCCGCCCCCTCGGGCGTCTCGTCCGGCGACCAGACGAGCATGTCCGAATGCACCGCCATCGCGCCCGACGTCAGCCGCAGATCGCAGATGCGCTTGCGGTTCGCGCATGGGTCGGCCGGGCAGTCCGCCGCCCGCATCATGTCCCCGTACTGGAGAATCGCCGGACCCATGTAGCTCTGGCGGAACTCGATGAGCGCGTCCTGTTTGATCTTCTTCAGTCGCGCGCGGACGTCCTTCATCAACCGGTCCACCGCCGCCGGCAGGGAGCGGATGTCGCGTCCGGCGTAATTGTCCGCCACCGCCGGATCCGCGCCCGACAGGCGAAACTCGTCGATGAAGTCGAGCTTCAGCCCGTCGAACCCCCAGTCGCCGATCGCGCGCTCGTAGGTGCGGATGAGATGTTCGCGCACCTCGGGGAAGCGCGGATCCAGCGTGCCCACACGACCGGGCGATCGCGACCCGGCCACCGACAGGAACTTGTCCTTGAACCGCGCCCACGCCTTCGATTCGTCGCCCACGAACGGCACGGACAGCCACAGCATGTACCTGAGCCCGGCGGCGTGCACGTTGGCGACGTGCGCCTTCATGTCGGGAAAGCGCGACGGCGCCGGCATCCAGTCGCCCGCGGCCGAGTAGAAGGTCGCGCTGTCGACCTTCTGCCAGCCGTCGTCCAGGATCATCGTCTTCATGCCGAGCGCGGCGGCAAGGGGGGCTTCCTTTTCAAGGGTCTCGGCGTCGACGTCCTGCAGATAGGCGTACCAGGTCGAATAGAGCGGATCGAACGCGGCGTCCGGCACGTTCGCCGGCGTGAAGCCGTTGGCGCGCACGATCCAGTCCGTGCAGTCGCGCACGGCGTCCGGGAACGACCGTCCGCGGCGGTCGAACAGCACGGTCGCGGCATATTCCTTCATCGTGCGCGCGGGCTTTTCGAAGAACTCGAACCGCGCCGTCAGATCGCAGGTGTTGTCGTCCGCGTACAGACCCCACTTCGTCCGCTCGAACGCCTCCGAACACGCCATGGCGACGGGCGCGACGCCCCGTGAGTTGAACCCGACGGCGATGGGCGTGTTCTGCGCGAGCGCGGAAGAGTTGAGCCGCCACCCGCACCAGAGCTTGGGCCAGAGATGGCAGCCGTCCTTCTCGTGGTCGCTGATCCAGACGTTCTGCACGTCCGCCCCCGACGTGACGAGGAAGACGCCGAAGTGCGGCGGCAGGGCCTCGACGGGCGACGCGAGACGCACGGTCACCGCATCGCGTCCCTCGTCCACGACGCACGAAACAGAGAACATCCAGTCGCCGGGCGCGTCGCAGACGACTTCGCCCCGCGCACCGAGCGCGGTGGTGAAGGACCTCACCGTCCGCATCTTGTGTTCCATGTCCGTCGCCGGCGCCGGATGGCCCTGGGCAATGGCCAGAACCAGCGCGCAGCCGCGCAAAAGACGCTTCATGTTCAATGCTCTTCTGATCACGTTCGCCATATGACAGCTCCCGGCTTCGTTTCTGCGCCCGACACGCTTCATTCTCCTTTTCCCGCTACCGCCCGGACGACCGCTCGTCGACGAACAGCGCCACGGCGCCACCCTCCGGGCAGAGTTCAAACCGCACCTTTTCGCCTTTGCGCACGGTCCGCTCCAGCCGCAGGACGGCTTTGGCGTCCAGGGGCGTCCGTTTCCTGTCGTCAACGTAAGCGATCATCTTCCACGCGCCGTCCCCCAGGAAATCAAGCGACAGCTCAAGGTCTCGCGGCTTCACGGTCGTCGCCGCATAGTAGAAGCATCCGCCGAAAGACTCGCGCAGGACCGCGTAGTATTCCCCGCATCGCCCTTCAAGCGGCCGGGTGTCCCGCCATGTCGTGGGCAGGCTGCGCAAGACCTCGATTCCCGCCGCGCCCCGATACCGCTCAGGCCAGTCGCAGAGCGTCGTCAGCGGGGAGTCGAACTGGACGCACTGCGCCAGCGCATGCGCGCGCGTCCCCATCTCTTCCGCCCAATTGGGGCAGCGGTCCGTCTCGTCGCCGTAGCGATGGCCCTTTTCGATCTGCGGCGTGAAATCCTTCGAAAAGACGTTGGCGAACGACCCGGGCGTGAAGTCGGCGGGACCCGTCAGAAAGCGCGTAAACGGCAGAACGGCGCAATGTCCGGGGGTCGTGACGGTCTTGAAGATGTTCATCTCGTTCCCGCAGATCGCTTCGCGCGTAATCAGGTTCGGCCACGTGCGTTCGCCGCCGATCGGATTGAAGGAACCGTGAAGATTCACCATGATGCGGTATTTGGCGGCCGTGCGGAACAGCTTCTCGCACCAGTTCACCATTTCCTGGTCGAGCCGTTCCACAAAGTCCGCCTTCACGCCGACGACGCCCCACTTGGACAGCCGTGCGAAGGTCTCTTCCAGCCCGATGGACTCGATTTGCATCCAGTGGATCCAGACCCAGATGCCGACGTTCCGCTCTTTGGCGTGCGCGACTATCCGCTCAAGATCAAAACCCTTCCTGGGTTCAAGCGGAACGTTCGGACCATGGTTGGGGCGGCGCGCGAAGCCGAACCAGCCGCCGTCGATCGTATGGTAGGGCCATCCCATCTCGGCCGCGAAATCCACAAGCTTGAGCGTCAAACCGGTCGAAAGGGAATTGTTGGACTCCACCCACCAGTCCCAGGAAGTGACGCCGGGCTTTACGAACGAGAAGTCGAAGGCGGGGTCGGGCGGTGGATTCAGGCTCAGCAGGACGTCGTTTTTCCGCAGAAGGTCGACGCCGTCATCGCCGACAAGCGTCACGCGCCAGGGGCTCTGCGCCGGCGTGCAGGCGATGACCGAGACGTTTTCCGGCGCGGCGGGGCTGGGCGGCAGTTTCGCCAGCGAAGCCCTGAGCCCCGGTTTCCCGTTCCCCGCCGCGCGATAATACAGCCCCGCCCAGTTGGAAAGGGACGCCTCGCAAAGCGCCAGCGACGCAGTCCCGGCTTCGACAAGCACGGGCTGCCCGACAAACCGCCCGGGATCCAGCGCCGCAAGCGCAAGCCGGACGTATTCCCCGGAGAACTGGCCTTCGGGCGGCGCGTCGGCGCCCCCCGTCTCATACGGCGCGACCCACGCCGACGTCCCGTCGCCAAAGTTCCATTCCGTCAGCTCGTTCTTCAGCACGAAGCCGTCGAAGGCCTCCTGCCGCGGGAAAACGTACCGGAACGCGACGCCTTCGTCATAGGCGCGAAACACGAGATTCAGGCGCCGCGGCGTCTTTTCAGCGTGCGCGGAACCCGGCTCGACGCGCGCCCCGCGCGGCTCCGCCTCCACCAGCTCGACCGTCATCTCGTTATGGCGATCGCGTATCGTGCCGCGCCGCGAAAGCGTCGTCTTCCAGGTCGTGTCGGACGTTCCGCGCCTGACCGCCGCGATCTTCATCTCCGCGAGGCGCTCGGACCCTTCCTCGGGCGGGTTCGCTGCGGCAAACAGAACCCCCAGCCTGGACGGGCGGACAAGCGTTCGCCCGTCCCGCGACAGGGACCAGCGCATGCCGTGCGCATCCGACTCGAATGCGAGTTCAAGCCGTCCGTCCGGCGATGAAACAGTCTGGCGCGTCGAACCGGTCGCGTCGCCTGCGAACACGCGGCCGTGCGCAACCAGACAGAGAAGCGTCCACGCGCGACAAACAAGCTTCATCTCCTCGATCATCTTTTCCTCTCCCTTGCTTTGCGATGTACAGATTCAACAGTTGACGCCGACAGGTTCCTCTTAACGGAAGATTCCCCCGTCATTCGAACGGACCGTATTCGATCGGGAACCAGGTGCGGTAGTAGTCGCCGCGCCGCCAGGTGTCGCCGGCGGAGGCGAAGTCGCAGAAGAACACCGTCGACGGATTCGCCCCCTCGGGATTCTCGTGGTGCGAACCGAGCGGAAGCGTCGCAGAAAACGCCATCCAGAAATCGTCCGACGGTGTGCGCACCGCGGCGAATCCCGGGACGGGTTCCCCGTCCTTGAAGACCCCGCTCCGGAAGGGTTCCGTCAGGTCGCCGTCCCCGAAGCGGCTGTCGCGCGCCAGCAGGACGGGCCCGCGCGTGAACGCCACGTGCTTCGCCGCCACGTGCGCCACCACCGGCATGTCAAAAGCGATCTCGACGACGTCTCCCAGCCGCCAGTCGCGGTCCAGCGTGAAATACGTCCCCGGCCGAACGCCTTCCTGCACGACGTCGTTCAGCTTCACGACGGTCTTCGCGCTCCACGCCGGAATGCGCAGCCGCAACGCCAGCTTCCCTTCCGTGTGGCTCGCGATCCGCGCCCGATTCTCGCGCGGATAAAGCGTATACATCTCGAATCCTGCCATGTTCGCCGAGGCGTAGAAGTTGAGCGTCGCCGTCCGCGGCGTCTTCCTGAAAAAGGCGTCCATGAAGCTCAGGAAGCCGCGCGGGCCGTTCGCCGTGCAGCAATCCGTGTGCATGTAGCAGTGGTGCTGTCCGTAATAGCGGTTCCCGGAAAGCGGCGTATAGCCGGCGAACTCGGAACCGTCCGTCTTGAGCGCCGCGAGATAGGCGTTGTAGAACGTGCGCTCGATCTGGTCCGCCCACTTCGGATCGTCCGTCATCGCCAGCAGCTTTTCGCAGAGGCGCATCCACGTCGTCGTCACGCACGTCTCCTGCAGGCGCATGTACGGCAAGTGCTGCTTGCGCGCGCCGTGGAACCACGCCTCCGAGCACGCGCAGCCGCCCGCCAGGTTGACCTCCTCGCGCACGATGTCCTCCGCCGTGCGAAGCGCCGCGTCGAAGAGCCTCCTCGCCTCGGGATCCGCCGCGCCGCGCTTCTTGCGCAGTTCCTCGACGTAATCGAGCAGGCCCTGATAGCAGCTCATCATCTCGTACGCCTTGCCGCGCCCGTACTTGCACACGTACGCCCAGGGCGCCGTCTTGTCGTAGTCCGCGTCGTTCCGGTCCGCGACCGAAACGCCCTCGAGCGCGAGGTCCACGAGCCGCGGTCCTTTCGCCGGCTCCGTCATGCCGCGCACGATGAACGCGGCGAAATCGAGATACTTCCCGTTCCCTGTGCGGCGGTAGAGTCCGACGACCGGCTCCAGGATGGACGAACTCGCGTAGCCCGACCAGTTGCCCGTCTGCCACAGTTCGCGTCCGCGCGCGCCACCGGGGCCGATCTGCGAGATGACATAGTCGCACAGCCTGCACGCCGCGTCGAGCGCCCGCGCACGCTTGGCGCCGTCCGTGCACGCGTCCGCGTACGCCTGTAGCCCCATGAGCGTGTACTTGACCCCCCAGACATCCCAGCCTTCGCCCAGCCGCAGATCTTCCGGATAGTTCCCGATGTAGCCGCACGGTTCCTGGCTCGCCAGGATGTGCGCGACGCCCTTCTCGACGTCCGCGGCGATCTTCGCGTCGTGCGCATAGCGCGCGAACGGCACCGCCGCCTGCATGTACTTGCCCCAGAACTCCGTCTGCCACCAGCCGCGGCGTTCCGTTTTTTCGAGGAAAGGCGCGGTGACGTACGCGATGTCCGTTCCGCCCACATGCCGCGCGATCATCGCGTCCAAACGCGCGCCGAGCGGTCCCTTGAGCCGCACGTCGTCCATGTCCGCCGCCGCCGGCAGGACGAGGCACGCCGCCAAAAACCGAATGCATATTTTTCTCATAAGGATATTATAGCATAGACAGGCTTCGTTTTTGCGTCTGACACGCTTCATTTTTACGATCTTTCGCCCCGAACGGCCGTCTGCAGAGCGGACGTTCGCCCCTCCTCGCGCGCGGGGGGGGGCGGTCCAACGGTCCATTGCCGTCGGAATGCCGACCGTGCGGGGAATGCAGAAGAGTTGCGCTCCAATGGCAAGGGCGGCAGTCCCCTGGCACATAAAGGAGATGAAGGAGGTCAATCCCGAAACCGCCCGCCTTTGTCCGGGAGCGGAATCCGCAGAGCGTCCAGGCGGAGCGTTAACGTAGTCTTTTGTTGCTCTTCGGAGTTTATTCCCTGCGCTTTCGCGGCCCTCCGCGTCTGTTTTCCGCGGCGTTTTCAGCCCGTTTTTCGCCTCCAAAATCGCCCGTTTTTGGCTCCCAAAACACCCCACCCTCATGCGGTTTGAGGTTCGCC
>DJRS01000127.1:0-150 GCA_002440145.1 Verrucomicrobia bacterium UBA6354 | reverse complement strand
ACATTTCGCCTATTTCGCCATTATAGGCCGAAAATGTGCGAATATGGTCGCTTATCGGCTCCAAATGGAGAATCGCCCGAAAAGGGCGCCCGCATGAGGTCAAAAAACATGCGCATGTGACGGGGTGGAACATGCGCATGTTAGACCCCG
>DJRS01000064.1:4040-4695 GCA_002440145.1 Verrucomicrobia bacterium UBA6354 | reverse complement strand
CGTCGCGGAGTAACCGCGGCGGGAGGCGGGCGGGCCGCAGGGGACTGCGGCCCCTACCATTGGGTTGGGGGCATCGGCTGGGCGTGTCCCGGCACGGGGCATTCCCACCTTACGGCGGGCGGGCCGCAGGGGACTGCGACCCCTACCACATAAAAAGGGGGAGGGGGCAATTCCAAAACCGGCCCGCCTTTGTCCGGGAGCGGAATCCGCGGAGCGTCCAGGCGGAGCGGAGATGCGCCGAAGAAGCTTTGCTTCGAAGGGAAGGTCGCGAAGCGAAATATCCCCCGCCGAAGGCGCCGCGAAGCGGTTGGCTACAAGGGGTGCGAAGCCGACCGCAAGGGCCCGCGCGCAGCCTTTTGAACGCTCCTCGGAGTTTGTTCCCTGCGCTTCCGCGGCCCTCCGTGCCTGTTTTCCGCGGCGTTTTCAGCCCGTTTTTCGCCTCCAAAATCGCCCGTTTTTAGCCCCCAAAACACCTCCCCCTCATGCGGTTTGAGGTTCACCGTGGCTAACATTTCGGCTATTTCGCCATTTAGCACAGAAAATGCGCGAATACGGTCGTTTATCGGCTCCAAATGGAGAATCGCCCGAAAAGGGCTCCCGCATGAGGTCAAAAAACATGCGCATGTTAGGGGGGCTCACATGCGCATGTTAGACC
>DJRS01000064.1:0-3983 GCA_002440145.1 Verrucomicrobia bacterium UBA6354 | reverse complement strand
TGCCGCGCGAGGGGATCTCGCGGTCCCAACCGGGACCATTCCCTTTCCCCTACTGGGGCTCGACCCGGTTGGCGCCCGGGGACACCTCCGTTTTCAGCATAGGGCTACACCCGGTTGGCATCCCGGACCTCACCCGTCTCCTACTCCGGGCTCGACCCGACAACGCACATCTCCTCCGATCCCCTCGTCTTTATGTTCTTCCGCGTGAGAATATTTGGCCATGCAGAGTTTCAGAAGTATAGACTTGGGCGACGGGACAAGCCTCACGCAAATGTACGCAGAAAAACAAACTCCGGCAGCAAAGGGCTCCCTTGACGGTCTGCCGCTTGGCTTCGCCCTCGTCTCCCACTACCCCGCGGACCTCCACTGCGGGGATCCTTAACTCTGTAGAGCTCTGTAGAATATGCAACGGGGCCCCAATGGAAGTGACATTCCACCCGAACAATAAAGAAGGACGGGGATCGTCCATCGATTCCCGTCCTTCTTCTCTTGGATCTGCCGTCCATATGGTGCGCCTGGTGGGACTCGAACCCACACACGTTTCCGCACGGGAACCTAAATCCCGCGTGTCTGCCATTTCACCACAGGCGCCCGAAAGTCACTTTCTCTGCAACTTCTCCTTATGCGCGAGGAAGATGCGCGTATGATCCGCCAACGTCTGTGCGCTCGGATAGTTCCCGGGGCCTGTCGCCTTTCCGAAAGCCTCAAGCGCGGCTTTTTGGGCGGAAGTCAGATTCTGCGGCACTTCTATGACAACATGCGCATAAACATCGCCGGCCGAACCGCCGCGCAACGCCGGCACGCCCTTCCCGTGCAGGACGAGCGTTTTGCCGTCCGCCGTCTTCTCGGGAATGCGCACGCAAGCGACGCCCGCCGGCGTGGGCACGTCGACCGAGCCGCCCAAGGCCGCGACGACGGGCGAAACATAGACCTTGACATGCAAATCCCGTCCGTCGCGTTCGAAGATGTCGCTGTCCCGCACGCGCAAAAGCACGTACAGGTCGCCCGCCGGACCGCCCCGCAGGCCGCCGCCACCCTTGCCCGCCAGACGCAGGCGAGAACCGTCGTCCACGCCCGCCGGAATCGTCAGCTCGATATGCTGCGGCTTGGAGACGTAGCCCGTTCCGCGGCACTTGCGGCACGGATGGGCGATGACCGACCCCGTGCCCCCGCACGTCGGGCAAGGTTGCTGGACCTGGAAGAACCCGCTCCCGCCGATGACGTACCCCGTTCCGCCGCACGTCTTGCACGTCGTGCGCCCGACGCTGTCCGCGGAACCCGTACCATGGCAGACATCGCATTCCGTCGGCAAGGTGATGTCGATCGTCCGCTTGCTGCCGAATACGGCCTCGTCGAAGTCGATTGTCAGCTCGAACGTCATGTCGTTGCCGCGCTCGGGCGCGTTCGGATCCTGCGCGGCGCGCCCACGACCACCGCGGCGACCACCACCAAAATAGCTGCTGAAAGCTTCCGCACCGCCCCCGCCAAACAGCGAACTGAAGATGTCTCCCAGATCCTGGAAGTCCCCCCCGTGGGAGAAGTCGCGCCTGAAGTCGAATCCGCCCGGGCCGAAATTCACGCCTTCGTGTCCGAACCGGTCGTATTTCTCGCGCTTTTCAGGACTGGACAAGACCTCGTAGGCTTCCGAAATCTCGGCAAACTTGTCCTTCGCCTTGGGATCGTCCGGATTGCGGTCGGGGTGGTACTTCATCGCGAGTTTGCGGTAGGCGGACTTGATCTGGTCCGCCGTCGCATCCTTGGACACGCCCAAAACCTCGTAATAATCGCGTTTTTGCGCCATATTCAGCCTCTGGATTCCTTATTTGGGCTTACCTGACGACACGACGACTTGCGCCGCGCGCAGAACCTTGCCCTTGAGCGTCCAGCCGCGCTTGGCTTCGTTGGAAACCTTGCCCTCCTCGATCGAGGGATGCGGAAGGTGGGCGATAGCCTCCATCCGCTCGGTGTCCAGCGTGTTGCCCACGCTGTCGAACGGCTCGGCGCCGTGCTCCTTCAAGGTCTTCAGCAGGGCGTCCAGCACGAGCCGCACGCCCTTGACGAAGGGATCGTCCGCGCCTTTGTCGCCCGTCGCCTTCTCCAGCGCGAGCGCGAGATTATCCACCGTCGGCAGGATGTCCTTCAGGATGTCCGCCTCTGCATAGCGATACGTATCCTCGCGGTCGCGCGCCGTACGCTTCTTGAAGTTGTCGAAGTCGGCCAAAAGACGCGTATAGAGATCCTTCCAATCCGGCTGGGCAGGCTTTTCGGGAGCCTCCGCGGCGGATTTCTCCTCTTTTGGCGGCTCTTCGGGAAGTTTGGAGGATCCGGCCGTCTTCGCCGCATCTTCCGCCGGCTTTTCGGCAGGCTCTTCCTTCTTGACGTCTTCGCTCATGGTTTACGCCTTTATCTGTCCCGCTTTCGCGAGCATCTTCGCCTCGACGCTCTGGATTTCGGCAAAGCCCTGCGAGCTGTGCGGATTGAGACCGTCCGAAGCTTCCATGGAGCTGTCCGCTTCGTTGTAGATCGTCGAAGCGAGACCCTTGAGGGATTCGAAGAAGATATTGCCCTTGTAGAGGCCCAGCGTGACCTCGGCCGTAGCCTTGTCGGCCCAGACCTGAATCGCCGCGCGGGCCGCCTGGGTGGCCGGGTCGAACCAGCGTCCATCATAGATCTGGTCGCTCACGACGCGAGAGAGATGCTCGAAGAGAACCGTCGAACGGCGATCCATCACGCCCTGGTAGATGTACTTGAGGCCCCACGAGAGGACTTCCATTCCCGGGGCTTCGTAGACGCCGCGGCTCTTCGTGCCGATGATGCGGTTCTCGAGCGCGTGCTTCATGCCGATGCCGTTGCGCCCGCCGATCTCGTTGACCGCGAGCATGACCTTGTAGGGCGTCATCTTCTTGCCGTTGACCGCCACGCAGCGCCCCTGCTCGAACCTGAGGACGATCTTCTCCACCCTGTCCGGCGCCTGCTCGGGCCACACGCCCATCGTGGGCTTCACGATGCGCATGGACGTCTCCATGGACTCCAAATCCTCCGCCTCGTGCGAAAGGCCGGCGAGGTTCGCGTCCGTGGAATATTTCTTCTTTGTGCCGACGAACGCCACGATGCCGCGATCCGCCAGGAAGTCCACCATCTGCGTGCGGCCGGGGAACTTCTTCAGGAGTTCGCTGTCGCGCCAGGGCGCATACACGCCGAAGGAGGGGTCGAACACGTTGACGTAGCGCTCGAAGCGCATCTGGTCGTTGCCGCGGCCCGTCGCGCCATGCACCAGAACGGTGCAGCCGGCCTTCTTCATCGCCGGCAGAAGCTTCTGCACCGTCACGGCGCGCGCGATGCCGGTCGAATTCCAATAGCCGCCGTCGTACATCGCCTGGCATTTGACCGTCTCGAAGCAGATGTCGGCCATCTCCTTCGTCACGTCGACGATCGTCGTCTTGACGCCGGTGGGGGCCATGCGCGCCTTGATGTCGTTGATATCCTTTTCGTCGGGCTGGCCTACGTTGGCGGAGAACGCCTTCACTTTCACACCCGCGTCCTTCAAGACGCAGCAAATCGTTTTAGAATCCAAACCGCCCGACACGCAGACGCCGACGGTCTTGCCTTTGAGATCTTCAAGCTTCATTCCATTGGTCCTTTCTCAGAACAGGCATAGATTATAGCATAAGCGACGGCGAAAATGCAAGCATAAACTGGGACGGACGGCGATTCGGGGTTTGCCATAATAATGTGCAGCGGATTTTCAAGCCTGCACGGTCGACAAATTCCGAGGGGCGACAAAAGACTGCTCTAACGCTTCGTCTGGAAGCTCCACGGGTTCCGCCCCCGGACACAGGCGGACAGCCTTTCCCACAGCCTGCTTTGCCGTCTGGGGTGGGCGCAACGGGCCGCAGGGGACTGCGGCCCCTCCCAAGGGTTGGGGCGGGGGCGCGAAGCCTTGGGCGGAACGCTAGTGCGGCCTTTTGTCGCCCCTCGGAGTT
>DJRS01000173.1:8813-11064 GCA_002440145.1 Verrucomicrobia bacterium UBA6354 | reverse complement strand
CGATGCCGTCGCGCCGGAACGGTGACGCGGTTTCCTTGAAACGCCGCCCCTCCTCTCTTGGGGAATAAACGCCGACGGACGGCAAAAGGCTCCGTTGACGGTTCGCCTAGTGGTTTCGCACACCCCGCCCGTCATTTTGCTGCTCGTCTCTGCATGGGGTTTGGCCGTGTGGGGAATACGGAGGATCGCGGTCTTGGACAGACGGGGTCGCCCTCTGATACGTCCTTTTGGAATCCGCTACATTATGGGGGAATTTCACACTTTCCGCACTTTTCTGCGACCAGGGGTTTATTTTCGCCGCAGGACATGGTATAATAAAGGGCGTTTCGGGGTGCCGGGCGGTTCCGGCTGAGAACATACCCGTTGAACCTGAACCGGGTCATGCCGGCGGAGGGAGTAAAGATGACACTGAATTATCAAGGAAAGAAGGTCGAGACGTCCGATTCGACGGTATACGACTTTCTTGCGGCGCGGGGTATTGTGCCCGCGACCGTGCTGGTGGAGTACAAGGGCGAAGTCTATTCGGACGCGGCGCGTCTGGCGAAGCTGCCTTTGGAAGACGGCGCGGAACTCAACGTTTTCCATATTGTCGCCGGGGGTTGAGCGATGGGAGCCAATCCTTATTTGACGGACTCCGAGCGGCAGGTTCTGGAGTCTGCCCGCATCGGCATTGCCGGCGCGGGAGGGCTGGGTTCGAACGTCGCGGCGCATTTGGTGCGCGCGGGGGTGAAGAAGTTCGTGATTTGCGACTTCGACACGGTCAACGCGTCCAATCTGAACCGGCAGTTCTTCTTCCGCGACCAGTTGGGCCGGAAGAAAGTCTCCGCGCTCGAGGACAACCTGCGGCGGATAGACCCCGACCTTGAATTGGAGATGCGGGACGTGCGGCTGACGGCGGAGAACGCGGCGGACACGTTCGCGGCGTGCGACCTGGTCGTCGAGGCGTTCGACAACGCCGCGGCGAAGGCGATGCTGTACGGGGCGCTTTTGCCGCGGGGGGTGCGGCTTGTGGCGGCAAGCGGTCTGGCGGGCTGGGGCCGCAGCGCGGCGATCAAGATCCGGCAGGTCGGCGCGAATCTCGTTTTGGTGGGCGACGGCGCCTCGGGGGTGAACGCGACGTGCGCGCCGGTTTCGCCCCGGGTCGGGATTGCCGCGGCGATGCAGGCGAATGCCGTCGTGGCATGGCTTCTTGGAAAGGAAATCTGACAAATGAAGAAATTGACGATAGGCGGGCGCACCTTCACGAACCGCTTTTTCCTGGGGACGGGCAAGTTCGGCGATTCGTCCTTGACGCGCGCGGCCATCGAGGCGAGCGGCACGGAACTCGTGACGACGGCGTTGACGCGGGTGCACGAGGACGATGCGGCGCATGATGACATCCTGAAGGTCATCGACCGCACGAAGGTCGAAGTCATGCTCAATACGTCCGGCGCGCGGACGGCGCTCGAGGCGGTGCGCCTGGCCAAACTGGCGCGCGCGGCGGGATTCAACTGGATCAAGCTCGAGATCCATCCGGACGCGCGCTATCTTCTGCCCGACCCGGTCGAGACGCTCGAGGCGGTCAAGGAATGCGTGAAGCTGGGGATGACGGTGCTCCCCTACATCAACGCCGATCCCGTCCTGGCCCGGCACTGCGAGGACGCGGGCGCCGCGGCCGTCATGCCGCTGGGTTCGCCAATCGGGTCCAACCGCGGCATCCGCACGCGCGACATGATCGAGATCATCATCGAGCAAAGCCAGGTTCCGGTCGTCGTGGACGCGGGCATCGGGCTCCCCTCGCACGCCGCGGAGGCGATCGAGATGGGCGCGGACGCGGTGCTGGCGAACACAGCCGTCGCCGCGGCGGGGGACCCCGTCAAGATGGCGGAAGCGTTCCGCCTGGCGGTGCGGGCGGCGGAATTGGCGCGCGAGGCGGATCCGCCGGCGGCCGGACGCTATGCGCAGGCGACTTCGCCGCAGCATACGTTCGACATTTTCAAGTAAAGGGAGAGAGGCGAGGGATGTTTCCGCTGCTAAAGTATTCGGAAAAGGAGGTTTCGGACTATTTCGGGCGTGTGACGGCGGCGCAGGTCGCCGCCTCGCTGGCCAAGCCTTCCGGGCACGACTGGTTCGACTTGCTGAATCTCCTCTCGCCCGCGGCCTACGGGTTCCTGGACGAGATGCGGTATCGGGCCCGGCGGGCGCGGCAGAGCTACTACGGGAAGACGGTGAGCGTGTACGCGCCGCTCTACATCGGCAACACGTGCATCAA
>DJRS01000173.1:5543-8694 GCA_002440145.1 Verrucomicrobia bacterium UBA6354 | reverse complement strand
GCGGAAGCCATCCGGGCGACGGGGATCGATTCGCTTCTGGTCGTCGCCGGGGAGGATCCGCGCGTCAATACGGTCGCGCATCTGGCGGAAGTCGGCCGCCTGCTCAAGAAGATGTTTTCCAACCTTTCGCTGGAAGTCGCGCCGCAGACCGAAGAAGGGTACCGGGAGCTGTTCAAGGCCGGGTACGAGGGGCTCACGTGCTTTCAGGAGACGTACGACCCTATCCTCTATAAGGAGATGCATCCGGCGGGGCCCAAGAGCAATTACGATTTCCGGCTCTGGACGCAGTTGCGGGCGGGGAAAGCGGGTTTTCGGACGCTTGGGTGCGCGTTTCTGGGGGGGCTTGGGCCGTGGCGGCCCGAGGCGGCTTCGCTGGGGGCGCACGCGTTCTATCTGATGCGCGAGTGCTATACGGCGAAGGTCCAGTTCGCCTTCCCGCGGTTTTGTCCGGTGGAAGGGGGCTTTGTGCCGCCCGCCCCGGTCGACGAGCGCGACGTGGATCTGATGATGCTGGCTTTCCGCATCGTCTTCCCGCAATGCTGCATGACGGTTTCGACGCGCGAAGCGCCCGCTTTCCGCGATTACATCGTGCAAGTCGCCGCGGACAACATGAGCGCCGGGAGCCGCGTCACGCCGGGCGGATACGCCGTCCTGGAGAAGGAGCGCAAGGCGGATGTCGCCCAATTCACGCTGACGGACCGGCGTGCGCCGGAGGAGGTGTATGCGGCGATCAAGAAGAACGGGCAGGAAGTCGTGTTCAAGAATTGGGACAACAGGATCTGAAATGGAAGATTTCGGCTTTTATCTGGTCATGACGAATCCGAAGGTCGGCTACGAGGCATGCGCCGAGGCGGCGGTCAAGGCGGGCGTGAAAATGCTGCAGCTACGCATGAAACACGCGCCGCGGGAGGAGGTTCTTGCCGTTGCGCGGCGGATTCGGGCGCTCACACGGGGGACGGAAACGGCGTTCATCGTGAACGACGATCCGGCGATTGCCGCGGAAGCCGGGGCCGACGGCGTGCACGTCGGGCAGGACGACATGCCGGTGGCGGAGGTACGCGCGCGGTATCCGGGACTGCGCATCGTCGGGCTGTCCACGCATAATCTCGGGCAGGTGCGCGCCGCGGCCGAGGCCGCCGGGGCGGGGCGGCCGGACTACATCGGGGTGGGACCGGTGTATGCGACGCCGACGAAGGACGTCCCCGATCCCACGTTGGGGCCGGCCCGGGCGGGAGAGATGATTGCCGCGGCGCCTTTCCCGGCGGTGGCCATCGGAGGAATCAATCTCGAGACGCTGCCGGCGGTGAAAGCGGCGGGTGCGCGGAATTTCGCCGTCGTACGGCCCGTGTGCGGCGCGGCGGATCCGTACGCGGCGATTTGCGCCTTGCAGTGCGCGTTCGGCCCATCGGTCCCCGGACTGAAATAGCAATTGCGTCCGGGGCCGAAAAATGCTAAAATATTACCCGTTCGCGCGCCAGAATGGTGGAATGGCAGACACCAGGGACTTAAAATCCCTTGTCAAGTTTTTGACGTGCGGGTTCGAGTCCCGCTTCTGGCACCACTGACGAGGAGATAGAGGATTGTATGGACAGCGCAATCGCCATTGTCGGCATGAGTTGCCGTTTCGCAGGTTGCAGCGCCCCGGCGGCGTTGTGGCGGGCGATCATGTCGCGGCGGTCCCTGTTGACGGAGCCGGGTCCGGACACGGAGATTCCGTTCGGACAACAGAACGTCTTCGCGCGGGCCTACCCGGCGCGCATCGGACAGTTGGGCGACCTTTACGCCTGCGTGCCGGCGCAGCAGAATTTCCCGCGCCAGCTCAATGCCGGCGAGAACCAGGATCTGTATTTCGCCACGCAGCTGGCCATGGATGCGCTGGCGGATGCGGCCATGCGCCCGCATGCGCCGGAGGCGGTGCGCGGGACGGTGCGTCTCGGGTATGCGCCGCCGTTCAACGCCTCCACGGTGAACTGGCTCCAGCATACGGCGTTCCTGGACCAGACGATGGAGATCCTGCACCGCTTTCTGCCGCATGCGCCGCAGGAGGCGCTGGACGAGACGCGCGCCAAGCTGCTGGAGTCGCTTCCGCAACCCGACGCGTCCGCCTTTTTGACGGGGTCGGGCTACCGGTTCGTCTCGTGGATCGCGCGCGAGTGTTCGTTCTCGGGCGCGGCGACGATCATGGACGCCGGGCTGATTTCGGGGGCGGCGACGGTCATGGACGCGTTGGCGGACTTGCGCACGGGCAATGCGGACGTCGTTTTGACGGGTGTGCAGGAGCCGCCGCTTTCGCGGGCCTATCTTGAAGGGCTTTCGGGTGAGGTGCAGTTCTCCACGCGCGCGGAGCTGCATCCGTTCTCCAGTTCGCCGGACGGGACGATCCCGGGCGAAGGCGGGGTGTTTCTCGTGCTGAAACGGCGGGAAGACGCCCTGCGCGACCACGACCGCATCTACGCGCTGATACGCTCGGTGGCCATCGGACACAACCCGTCGAACGACCCTTCGGCGATTCTGTCGGACGCGCTGGCGCGCGCCGGGGCGCCTGCGCATACGATCGGGCTGATCGAGGCGGACGGCTCGGGGATCGCCGACATGGAAGCGCGCGAGATAGATGGCGTGCAACGGCTTTGGGGCGAACACCGGCCGGGTGGCGCGCTCGTCGGCATCGGGTCCGTCAAGGGAAACATCGGCAATACGCTGCGCGTGTCCATGGGCGCGGGGCTCGTGAAGGCGGCGCTCGCCCTGCACCACCGCACGCTTCCTCCGCAATTGGCGCCCGAGCACCCGCTCGAGGCGATTTCGAATCTCTTCTCCAGCGTCTATCTGCTGACCGAGGCGCGTCCGTGGATTACGGGCGACAGCGCCAATCCGCGGCGGGCCGTCGTGATAGGATCCAACTTCGACTCCTGCGATCCCGAGGGCATGCATGCGTCGGGGAAGGGCGGCCGCAGCGCGGCGATCGTGCTGGAAGAGGAACCGGAGGTCCGTTCATGAAAACCGTCGACGCCAGCGCCGGAAACAGCGAACTCGTCATCTTGTCCGCGGCGGACGACTCGGCCCTTTGCGGAGAGATCGACCGTCTGCTCGCGTTCGCCAACCGCATCCCGGATGCGCGGCTTGTGGATATAGCCTACACGTGTTCGCTCAAGAC
>DJRS01000173.1:0-5358 GCA_002440145.1 Verrucomicrobia bacterium UBA6354 | reverse complement strand
CCGGGGCGATTTCCTTCTATCCCGACATGTTGCGCGACCTCGCGATCCGCCATTCGGTGTGCCGTTCCGCCTTTGACGAGCTGGAGGAGGCGCTGGCGGGGATTGTTGATTTTTCGCCGTCAAACTTCATATTCCCGCCTGCGTCCTACTACAGGCACGATGCCGACATCTTCAGTTCGGGCGCCTATTCGCAGGCTTTTGTCGCGACGCACGCGGCTTGCGCGGCATTGACGCGGTTGCTTGCGGAAGTCGGGGTCGAGCCTGACGGCGTCTTGGGTGTCGGGGGCGGCGACTTCGCGGCTCTCATGAAGGCCGGAACCACGCGTCTGGACCGAAACCGGCCCGCGCGCATCAAGGCTCTGCACGAAATCTACCGGCTCGTGAGCAAGGCCGTGGATCACGGCGGCCTCCCCAAGACGGCGATGGAGATGGTGATCTTGCGCCATGCCGGGGACGCGGACGCCATCGTGTCGCGCTTTTCGCCTGCGGATGTGACGCTCGCCATCGATTTTTCGCCGCGGATGAAGATCTTTTCCGTCAGGCCCGCGTGCGCGGAAGCGGTGTCCGCGCTTTTCTCCTCGACAGGGGCGCGTGTGTTGCGACTGGAATTGGACCGCCCGTTCAATACGCCGGCGTGCGCCGGACTGGCTTCCTCCGTCAAAGGCTTCACGGAGACCCTCGTCCGCAGCGGAGCGAAGTGCGAGATCTATTCGTGCGCGACGGCGGGGCGTTTGCCGGACAATTTGAAGATTTTGCGGCAAGAAGCGGCCGAGCGCTGGTCAAAGCCGATTCTGCTGTCCGAGACCGTCCGCCGGATGTACGCAGACGGCTATCGCGTGTTTCTGGAAGTCGGTCCGCGCGGGCTGTTGACCACGGGCATCGCGAGCACGCTCGAAGGCGAACCGCACGCGGCGTTGGCGTTGAACTCGATCCATCGCACGGGCATTCAGCAGGTCAACCATACGCTTGGGCAGCTCGCCGCGCTGGGCGCCCGGGTGGACATCTCGAAGCTGCTGGCCGAACGCGGCGGTCGCGCGCTCGATTTCGACGCGGCGTTGTCCATGGAGGTGCGCCACGAGTCGGAGATGCGGCTCTCGCGCGTTTTCCCGCGGCTGATGCTGAGCGAGGCGGCGCCGACGCTGGCGTCGTTCATGGCCGAACCCAAGGGAAGAGGCGCCAAGGCGGCGGCGCGGGCGGCGGCGCGCGCCGCGCGAGAAGGCTTGCAGCTCCAGTTCCTGTCCGGAGCCACCGATCCTCTCATCTCCGACGCGCCGCCGACGGAGTTCACGCCCGGCCTCTCGTACATATTCGAGAAGACGTTCCGTCTGCAGGACGCGCCGTTCATCGGGGATTTCGCGTATGGCGCGAGCCAACTGTCGTATTCGAACCCCAATCTGCGCGGTCTTGTGCATTTGCCCTTGCCGGTGGCCATCGAAATCATGGCGGAGACGGCTTTGCGGATTCTGCCCAACCGCCATTTGTCGGCTATCGTCGATTTCGCGTGCGCGCGGCAGTTGGCGTTCGCCGACGGCGAGCTGCATCTGTCGGTGCGGGCGGAGCGGGTGAGCGCGGAAGACCCTTCGGTCGCCGCCGTGCGGGTGCAATTGCGGGGAAACGATCCGGACGCCGCGTTTACGCGTTCGGCCATGGAGGCGACGGTCATGCTTTCCAAGGCGGCGCCGCCGCTGTCCACCGCCCACGTGCGCGAGCTGGTGCGCCCGCGCTCGGTGCATTGGTCCAGCCGTGACATCTACCCGTCGAAATTGGGCCTGGGACGCCGGTTGCGCGGCATCACGTTCGCGGACGCCTGGGGCGAGGACGGCATCAATTATCGCGTGGAAGTCCCTTCTTCGGCGGGGTGCGTGACATTTACGCGCCTGCCCGTCTGGGCGGTCAATCCGCTTCTGCTGGAAACCGTGGCGAGCGGTTTCAAACTGTGGCGCAGCCATGAAAAGTTCCCCGGCGCCTTCTCGTTCCCGTTCCGCATGCGGCGGATGGAGCTTCACGGGCGTCTGCCCGGAGAGGGCGCGGAACTCAATTGCTATCTGCGGCTTTCCGGCGTGACGCCGCGTTCGCATCTGTCGGACATTGTCGCGACCTCCGGCGACGGCAATGCCGTGCTCACGATAGAAGGGTGGGAGGAGCTGACGGAGCGCGTGCCGCAGGAGTACTGCAGCGTGGTCCTGCAGCCGGCGACGTGTTTCATCAGCAGCACGGTCCCCAACGGTTTTCTGGGAGATCCGCAGACGGACGTGTCTTCCGCGATAATCACGGAAGTCCCCTATTCCGTATTCGAGCGCAACGACGATTTGTGGCTCAATATCATGAGCCATGTGGTTCTCAGCGAGCCGGAGCGGGCCGAACTCGCCGACATGAAGGGATCCGTTTCGCGGCGGACGGAATGGCTTTTCGGGCGCATTGCCGTCAAAGAGGCGGTGCGCCGCTATCTGAAAGACTACCATCAGGCGCGATGGAGCTACGCGGACGTGCAGATTTGGCGCGACGAACTCGGGAAGCCGCGGGCCATAGGCGCGTGGCGCGACAATTTGGCCGCGCATCTCGACGTCGCCATTGCGCACACGTCGCAATTCGTCATCGCGCTTGCCGCGGCCAGCGCGCGCGTCGGCGTGGACGTGGAGTCGACCGAGCGGAATCTTTCCGAGGAGTTTGCGCAAGGGGTGTTCACGCCGGAAGAGATCGAACTCGCGGCGAAATCGGTCAATGCGGCGCAGGCCGTCATCCGGTTCTGGTGCGCCAAGGAGGCGGTTTCGAAAGCGCTGGGCACGGGCATCCGGTTCTCGCCCAAGGAGATGCGCATAACCGGGTACCAGCCCGACTCGGGACGCGTCGCGATCCGTCTCGAGGGCGGATGGCTGGGCACGTTCAAGGATTTCCGCGGCCGTCCGATCGACGTGACGACCCGCACAATGCGCGATCACGCGCTGGCCTTTTGTTTCATCCCCTCGTCTCTGTTCAATGAAGACTGATTGTCCGAATCTCTTTCCCGAAAAACTCTGTCCCTACGCGCGCGAACTCGCGGCGCGTTCGCCTCGTTTCGCGCGGCAGGCGTACATGTCCAAGGCGGAGACGAAGCCAAGCGCGCATGGCGCCGATCCGTTCGGAGAACAGACGCGCGCTTCGCGCTGCTACGGTCTGAAGCAGCGCTTCCCCGACCGCGTGCTGATCATGACAAGCGACACGTGCTTCATGAATTGCCGGCATTGCACGCGGCGCGGCCTTCTGGGGAAGGCGGAGGTGGTGCGGACGCCCGGGCAGCTGACCGCCTGCGTCGCCTATGTTCGGGCGCATGCGAAAGTGCGGGACGTCCTGCTCTCCGGCGGCGACATCCTGACGCGGAGCGACGCGGATGTTGTGCGTTTTGTGGAGGCTTTCGCCGAACTTGGGCAAATCGACCTTGTGCGCGTCTGCACGCGGGCGCTTTGCACGAATCCGGACCGTATCACGCCGCGCCTTGTGGAGCGGCTCGCCAAATCCGGCAAGGTGTGGGTCAACACCCAATTCAACTGTGCGGACGAATTGACCGGAGAGGCGCGCCGGGCGGCGGCGCGGCTTGTGGGCGCGGGCATTCCCGTGAGCTGCCAGACCGTGCTCCTGCGCGGCGTAAACGATTCCGCGAAAGAACTGGTCCGGCTGTTTTCCGCGCTGACGGCCGCCCGCATACGTCCTTATTACGTTTTCCAGTGCGATCCCGTCGCCGGGACCGACCATTTCCGCGTGCCGTTGGAGAAGGCCCGGCGGCTCGAGCGCGCTTGCGCCGAGCGGCTGGGCGGCCTGTCCCTGCCGCGTTTCGTGGCGGACGTGCCCGGCGCGAAAAGGAAAATACCAATAGGAGAACTTCGAGAATGAAAACATATGTGTGCGGGCACCGGAATCCCGACGTCGATTCGGCGATGAGCGCCTATGCGCTGGCCGATTTGCGCCGGCGCACGGGCAGCGAAAACGTAGAAGCCATTTGCGCCGGGCGCATGCCGGACAAGGCCAGGTGGGTGTTCGACCACTTCGGACTGGAACCCTTGACGTCCAGACGCGACGTCTACGTGCGGGCGAAGGATCTGATAGATCCCCACGTACCCGTAATCGACGGCGCCGCCCCTCTGTCGGAATCCTTGCGCCAGCTGGAGACGAGCGGGGAGTCCAGCCTGCCCGTGCGCGATGCGTCGGACGGCATGTTCCTCGGCATGCTTTCCCCCGTCAAGCTTCTGGGGCTTTTTCTCGCGAAGTCCGATCTTACGCTGCCGACGGCTAAGGCGCCGCTTTTCCGCGAAGGAGTCGTCCTTTCCGAGAACGACCGCGTCTACGACATCCGCCGCACGGCGGTGCGCGACGCGCACAACCACTTTCCCGTCGTGTCCGATACGGGCGTCCTCCGCGGCACGATACTCAAACGCGCCTTCGCCGAGGAGCCGCCGTACCGGATGATCCTGGTGGACCACAACGAGACGGCGCAGGGCATCCCGGGCGTGGACGAAATTCCCATCATCGAGGTCGTCGACCATCACCGCATCTCGTTCGCGCCGACGCGCGAACCCATTCGCTACATGGCGGACGCCGTGGGGTCGACATGCACGCTTGTGACGCGGCTCTACCGGGCGGCGGGCATGCGCCCGACGAAAGAGATAGCCGGCGTCCTCATCGCCGGCATCGTCGCGGACACGCTCCTCTTCCAGTCCCCGACGACGACGGCCGAGGACCGCACGACGTGCGCCTGGCTGGAAAAAATCTGCGGCGAGAAAGCCGTCGACATCATGAAAGGCCTCTCGCAGGTCGATTCGCCGCTTGTCAGCATGCCGCCCGAGCAGGCCGTTCTGAGCGACGCCAAATGCTACAACGAAGGCGGGCGGAAGTTCTTGCTCGCGCAGATCGAGGAGTCCAATTTCGCGCTTTTCCATCAGCACCAGGAGGAGCTGTCCGCCGCGCTCGAGAAGATAATCGCCGCGCAGGGGCTCGATTTCGCGGCGCTCATGGTCACGGATCCGCTTTACGGCAATTCGGAACTGCTCTACCGCGGCAGCGAGCGCGTGCGGCGCATGCTGCCCTACCGGCTGGGCGGCTCGGGGACGTTCCTGATGCCGGGCGTCCTGTCGCGCAAAAAACAGCTTCTCCCCGCAATCCTCGCGGCGGTTTCCTAGGCCGCGGCGCGGCGGGGAAACGGGACAGGCAGACTGCCACTCTCCATTCTCTGCACGGTTGATTGCTCCGAGGGGCGACAAAAGGCTCCCCTAACGTTCCGACATTTGCCCCCCAACCCAAAGTTCGGGGGTAATTTAACCGTGTAGAATATGTAGAAAATGTAGAATGGGCGCGTCCTACTCGTCCCAGTTGTCCCGGTTGCCCTAC
>DJRS01000088.1 GCA_002440145.1 Verrucomicrobia bacterium UBA6354 | reverse complement strand
ATTTCCGTCGCCGGCAGCGCCGCGTCGTAGATGCGCACGTCGTCGTAGACGCCGTCGCCCGTCTTGGCCTTGAACCGGTCGCTCGACCCGTCGCCCAGGGCGAACTTCACCGCGTCCACACTAGTGCAGGAAAACGCCCCCGGTACCTTGCGCTGGGCGAAGGGCTTGCCGTCCACATAGAGGACGACTTCATCGTTCTTGGCGTCCCAGGTGAAGGCGATATGCGTCCAGACGTCCTTCTTGAAGATGTCCTTCTTCAGGATCTGCACCTGCTTGGGCGCCACGACCGAAAGATCCGTCATGCCCCACTGGTTCTTGGTCATGTAGAAGCGGAAAGGCTTCCAGTCTTTCTCCCAGCCGCTGACGATCGTATGGCCGCCCGGTTCGTTTTCCACCCAATGCGGCTTGAACCAGAACGCCACCGTGCCGGCCTGCGGATTGAACCCCTTCAGCGCGTCCGCGACGAAGCACGTCGCCTGGTCGTAGGCGTGCCGCCGCACGTCGAGCCCCTGTCCCGAGACGCCCTTCGTCCAGGTCTCGCGCCCGTAGACGATGCCCTTCTCCGGCTGGGCCCCCGGCCGCACGAGCGCTTCGCCCGTCCCGTCCAGAGGGAATACGTACAGCGGCTCGGCCGCAATGGCGTGCCCCAGCCCCAAACCAACCCCAAGCGCGAGAACGGTCCGCCAAATGGACCGTGCCCGCCGCCGATTCTTCTCGATCATGCTTGTGTTCAACTTTCTTTGTTCACGCCGTTTAGAAGTATAGCAAATATCCGTTCTCTCCGCAAGGAGAATCCGACTCAGCGGAAATGCAAGGCGAACCCTTGCGCGACGACTTTCACGCTCAGTCCCGTCACCTGTCCCGAGGCGTCCTTTTCCCATGCGAGAAGCACCTTGCGCCCCTTCAAGGGGCCCGTCTTCAACGTCCATTTCGCCGCGTCCAGGCGATGGATCCTGCCTGCCGAAATCAAGCGGTAGACGCCCGCCTGCGGCTTCTCGGTCCCGAAATCGACGGTCACCGTGCCGCCTTGGTACGCGTCCACTTCCGCCGCGCCCAGCCGAAGTGCATCCACGACCGTTCCAGTCGCGTCCACCGTAAAGGCGAGATCGCGTCCCAAGCCCACCCCATTGGGCAGAAACGCCGTGTCCGCGACGAAAACGCCGCCGTCCTCCACCTGCACATGCCGCAACGCCAGTTCATACCCTGGGACCCGCCATTTCGCCGCGAGATACGCCTCCGCCGCCAGACGCTGCACGGCCGTCAGCGCATTCGTGAAGAGCAGAATCTCGCCGTAGATCTGTCCGCCGCAGTTCGCCCCGTCGTCCGTCAGCGTCCCAAGCGCGCGCACCGGAACGCCTTCTCCATTCTCCTTGACGGAGTCGAGCGTGAGAATCTGCCAAGTCCCGTTCAGTTTCCGCTGCTCTTCGGTCTCCGCCTTTGCGCCGTCCAGCCGGACGGGCACGTCCGTCCTGTTCAGCACGCGGTCGCCGCCCCAGTTGCGGCAGAAGAAATGCGCGAGCGAATCAAGCGTGGTCGCGCCATCGTCGAACGTCTCACCCTCCTTCAGATCGCTGGCATTGCCCTCATTGGCAAGTTTGTATCCGCCCAGCAGCGTGCCCCCGCCGCCATTCGCACTGCTGTACATCATGACCGTCGTTTTCACCGGGACGGCGCGATTGAACGGCAGGCGGCGATTTTCCGAAACAGTCCACGCCCAATCAGGCGTCTGCCCCTTGGAATCCGCGAAGGCATACTTCTTCTCCAACGTGCCACTCTGCCTACCGAAAGAAAGGACCGCCTGCCCGTTGCAAGCCTCCCGCACGAGGTACGGGTACAGATACAGATAGCCTTTGCCGTACGGATTCAGCCCGTAAAGCGCCGTCTGCCCCGCACGCCGGTCGTTCCAGCGCCGGACAAGCGGATAATCGTTCGTGTAAACGGCGGAATATTGTCCGTTTTTGTCCGCCACGACATACTGCTGCAGCGTATTCGTACGTGCGGCGTCCAGCCACAGGACCGGGTCGGCCGCCCGCAGAACCGCCGCGTTCCCGTATTCCAATTTGCCGCCATTGGCGAC
Organism: Verrucomicrobia bacterium UBA6354; assembly: GCA_002440145.1. GTDB lineage: Bacteria > Verrucomicrobiota > Kiritimatiellia > RFP12 > UBA1067 > UBA1067. Next base: position 1,067 of record DJRS01000088.1, on the reverse strand, counting down.
CGTGAACGACATGTTGGACGCCGGCTTGTAAAGGTGGACGTCTCCCGCAATCCGGACCGGCCCCGCCGCGCCTTCCACACGCCCGAAATTGCCGCCGCGGAGCGTAACCGCCGAAACGCCCGCCGCATTCGTCGAGACGGTCAGCCGGGGCAGTACGCCCGTCGGGTCCGTCCCTTCCAGCGCAACCGCCCCGAAGGCCCTCAGCGCGGCGTTTTCCGACGCCTGCCCGAAGGCGAAAGCGGATGTCCCGTCCGCACCCCTTACCCAGATGTCGCCCTCCAACTCCTTTGTTGTCAGCTCCACGCCGGACGCAAGTTCCAGCCCGGCGCCCGTCCAGGCGTCCTTCTGCTTGCCCGATACGCGCGAAAAAGCGACTTTTTGCGTTTTCGTGACGGCAAGCTGCATGTCGCCAAGCTCCAAACTTCCCGTAAATCCCGTCAAATCGCCCGAAAGAACCGTATGCGGCGCATTCGTCCAGGCGAGTCCGTTGTTCCCGGAATCGCATCTGACGACGCCTGTTCCCGAAATGCGCCCCGCCAAGGTCTTGAAGGCATACCAGTTCTTGAGAACGAGCGTGGAATTCGTCTCTTCCAGCCGGATGGCGCAGGCGAAGACGCCGGAAGCCGCCGACCAGCCCGTAATTCCCTCCTTTATCGTGACCGTGCCCCCACCCTTCACGACGAGGGTCGTCGTCCCGTTCGTGAGAGCCTTATGGTCATCCTGCAGGAGGGTTTCGCCGTCAAAGACGAGATTCGTACCCGCTTCCACCACATGATCCGCGGCGGAAACGGAAAGCGCCATTCCAAGTATCCCTCCACAAACGAGGGGGACCTTTTGCCATGTACACCGTTTCATCTTCTCATTCCTTTCTTGTGCAAACTGAACAAAACACGGACTTCCCGACTCCTGCAGGATGACTGCCGCCGCTTTTAGGCGACGCAACGCTTGCGCCGGAGCGCGAGCATCCCCGCCCCGAGAAGCAGCATCAACCCGCTCGTCGGCTCGGGCATCAAGGTGATGGTACCGATGGTAGCGTTATCCTTCTTGAGATCGGCCGTGAAGGACTG
>DJRS01000069.1 GCA_002440145.1 Verrucomicrobia bacterium UBA6354 | reverse complement strand
TTTAAGATATACACTGCGCTTTCCAGGGTAAACAAACACCCGTACTCCGCATTCTCCCGATCTTCACGGTCTATTGCCGGGCGGGCGGCATGGGACTGCCGCCCCTACCGTTGGGGAGAGGATAGGTGGTTGGGGAGAGGATAGGACGTGACCTCTTCCAAGCCTATCCGCCCCGTCCCGCCGGAACGCGGCTGCTCAGAGGGGCAGGTTGCGTCCGCTCGCGAGCGCGCGCACGACGAGGGAAGCCCCCGAAGCGCAGTCGCCCACGCAGAAGATGTTGCTTTCGGGCTTGGACAGGAGCGCCGTGCGCGGCGTTTGGGCGAGACCCAGCTGGCGCACGATGGGGTGGTCCGTCGGGACGCCGGTGAAGCCCATGGCGAGCAGGACGAGATCCGCCGCGATGACTTCCTTCGAATCGGGCCGCGCGGCGAATTTGAGCGGCTTGCCGAGCGGCGAGAACTCCCAGTCGACGGTCTCGACCTCGACGCCCGTCACGGATTTGCGTCCCAGGAAACGGAGCGAATTGAGGCTCCAGCGGCGTTCGCAACCTTCCTTGTGGCTGGAACTCGTCCGCAGGAGGTACGGCCAGTCCGGCCAAGGCGTCGAGGGGCTGCGGGTTTCCGGCGGCTTGGGCATGATTTCGATCTGCGTGACCGACTTGCAGCCTTGGCGGATGGAGGTCCCGACGCAGTCCGAACCCGTGTCGCCGCCGCCGATGACGAGGACGCGCTTGCCTTCCGCCGAAATGGGGGGCGCGGCGAGTTCGCCGCCGAGATAGCGGTTCTGTCCGCCCAGGAACTCGAGCGCGAGGTGCACGCCCTTCAGGTCGCGTCCCGGGATCTTCAGGTCGCGCGCGGCGGGGGTGCCGATCGCGACGACGACGGCGTCGAACACGCGCGAGAGGTAGTCCGCCGAGACGTCGACGCCGATGTTCGTGCCCGTCACGAAGCGGATGCCTTCCGCCTCCAGCAATTTGCGGCGGCGGGTGATGAGCGCCTTGTCGAGCTTGAAGTACGGGATGCCGTAGCGCAGGAGTCCGCCGATGTCGGCGTCCTTCTCGTAGACGGTGACCGCCCAGCCTTTGCGGCGCAGGGTGCGCGCGGCGGAGAGTCCGGCCGGACCGGCGCCGATGACGGCGGCGCGCTTGCCGTTCTCCTTTTCGGGCGGCTCGGGCACGACCCAGCCCCGCTCGAAAGCGGTGTCGATGATGAGCTTCTCGCTCTGGCGGATCATGACCGGCTCCTCGTCGAGGTCGCGCACGCAGCACGATTCGCACAGGGCCGGACAGATCCGCGAGGTGAATTCCGGGAAGTCGCTGTGGACGCTCAGGAGTTCGTAGGCGCGGCGGACGTCGCCTTTGGACATGGCGCGGTTTTCGTCCGGCACGAGATTGCCGAGGGGGCAGCCGGCGCCGTGGCAGAAGGGCACGCCGCAGTTCTGGCAGCGTTTCAGCTGGGGTTTGATGTCCTCGAGCGTCAGGCGGCGTTCGACTTCCTTGAAGTCGTGCTTGCGCTCGTCCACGGGACGGTAGATGTCGTGAATGCGTTCCATAATCAATTCTCCTTCACCGGTACGACCTTGACGAAGCGCGGACGGTAGGTCGCCCAATCCGCCAGGATGCTCTTCGCGCGGGGCGAAGACGTGCGTTCGGCATGTTCCCGGATGAGGTCCAGAAGTTCGTTTTCGTCGTCCGAGCCCGCCTCGATCGTGGCGAGGTCGATCGAATCGAGGTTGCACCGCAGGTCGAAGTCGCCCGCCTCGTCGAGGACGTAGGCGACGCCGCCGGTCATGCCGGCGCCGAAGTTGACGCCGGTCCGGCCGAGTATGACGACCTTGCCGCCCGTCATGTACTCGCAACCGTGGTCGCCCACGCCTTCCGTGACGAGCGTCACGCCCGAATTGCGGATGGCGAAGCGTTCGCCCGCCTGGCCGTTCAGGAAGATTTTGCCCGCCGTGCCGCCGTAGGCGATGACGTTGCCGGCGATGACGTTGTCCTCCGGCTTGAAGCCGAGCGCGGCGTACATGGACGGGTGGATCGCCGGGCGCACGACGATCGTGCCGCCCGAGATGCCCTTGCCCACGAAGTCGTTGGCTTCGCCGTCCAGTTCGAAGGTGACGCCCGGCGCGAGGAATGCGCCGAAGGACTGTCCCGCCACGCCGCGGAAGAGGATGTGCACGCTATCTTCCGGCAAGCCTTTCTCGCCGAAGCGCTCGGCGATTTCGCCCGAAAGTTCCGTGCCGATCGTCCGCTGGGTGTTCTTGATGTCCCGTTCGAGGCGGACGGGCTTTTCGGGGAGCGTCGCGAAATCGATCGCGTTCAGGATCTCGTGGCGGTCGTAGTCGTCGAAGACGTAGGGATTCGCGCCGGGCGTAAAGCGCCGCGCGTCGCCCTGTTCCGCGGCGAAAAGCTTCGCGAAGTCGAAACCTTCCGCCTGCGGGAGCGCGTCGTTGATGTCCAGAAGGTCGGTGCGGCCGACGGCTTCGTCCAGCGAATGGAGCCCGAGCGCCGCGAGATGTTCGCGCGTCTCCTGGGCCAGAAACCGCAGGAAGTTGACGATATGCTCCGGTTTGCCGGCGAAATGGCGGCGCAGGCACTCCTCCTGGGTCGCAATGCCCACGGGGCAGGTGTTGCAGTGGCACCGGCGGTCCTGGATGCACCCGAGCGCCACGAGAAGGGTGGTGCCGAAGCCGAACTCTTCCGCGCCCAGCAAGGCGCCGATGACCACGTCGCGGCCGGTCTTGATCTGGCCGTCGACCTGGATTTTGACGCGTCCGCGCAGGTTGTTCTTGACGAGAGTCTGCTGGGTTTCGGCCAGGCCGAGTTCCCACGGGAGGCCCGCGTGTTTCATGGAGGTCAGGGGCGCGGCGCCGGTTCCGCCGTCGTAGCCCGAGACCAGAATGACGTCCGCATGCGCCTTGGCGACGCCGGCGGCAATCGTCCCGACGCCCGCTTCGGAAACGAGTTTCACCGACACGCGCGCGGCGGGATTGGCGCACTTCAAATCGTAGATGAGCTGCGCCAGGTCCTCGATCGAGTAGATGTCATGGTGCGGCGGCGGGGAAATGAGCGTCGTCCCGGGGCGGGCGTGGCGCAGTTTCGCCACGAATTCGTTGACTTTGTGGGCCGGGAGCTGGCCGCCTTCGCCGGGCTTGGCGCCCTGCGCCAGCTTGATCTGCAGGTCTTTGGCATGGCGCAGATAGTCGATCGTCACGCCAAAGCGTCCGCTCGCCACCTGTTTGATGCCGCAGTCGGCGTCTGTCCCGAGGCGTTCCTCGTTGAGGCCGCCTTCGCCCGAATTGGACATGGACCCGATCGAGTTGAAGGCGCGCGCAATCGTCTCGTGCGCTTCGGGGGAAAGCGAGCCTAGGGACATCGCCCCACCCACGAAGTGGCGCATGATGGATTCGACGTCTTCCACGTCCTCGACCGGAATCGCCTTCGTCGGTTTGAAGCCGAAAAGACCGCGCAGGGTGCAACTGCGCCGCGTCTGGTCGTCGATCGCCGCGGAATACGCCGCGAACTGGCTGGCGTCCCCCGTCCGTACCGCCTTGCGGAAGGCGACGACGGTCTGGGGCGTCCAGAGGTGTTCTTCGCCGTCCAGGCGGTAGCGGTAGAGTCCGCCGCGGTCCAGCAAATCGTCCGCGGGGGCGGAATCGGCCTTGTGCGCCCGGATGCGCGCTTCGATATCGGCGAGGGTCAGGCCGCCCACACGGGACGGGGTGCCCTTGAAGAACTTCTCCACGACATCGTCCGCGAGGCCGACGACCTCGAAAATCTGCGCCGAACGGTAGCTCCGGAGGGTGGAGATGCCCATCTTGGACATAATCTTCAAAAGACCCTTGTCCACCGCCTTGACGTAGTTCGACGCGGCGGTCACGGCGTCGCCTTTATGGCGGGCGGTGACGGTCTCGAGCGCGAGATAGGGGTTGATGGCCGTCGCGCCGTAGCCGAGCAGGACCGCGAAATGGTGGACTTCGCGCACTTCGCCGGACTGGACGACGAGACCGATGGAAGTCCGCAAGCCGGCGTCCACGAGCGCCCGGTTGACCGCGGCGGTCGCGAGCAGGGCGGGGATGGGCATTTCGCCTTCCTTGGGCTCGCCCCGGTCGGACAGGATCACGATCCGCGCGCCCGAACCGACGGCCTGGACCGCCGCGCGGCCGAGTTCGCCCAGGGCGGCTTCCAGATTGCCGGAGAAGTAGGTGGAAAGCGTCGCGGAGGGGTAGCCCCGGTCGGCGACCTTGGAAAGCCGCGCCAGTTCATCGTCCGTCAGGACCGGACGGCGCAGTTTGATCAGCCGGGCGTGTTCGGGGGTCTCCTCCAGGATATTGCCCAGATTGCCGATGTAGGTCATCAGCGACATGACGAGTTCCTCGCGGATCGGGTCGATCGGCGGGTTCGTCACCTGCGCGAAAAGCTGATGGAAGTAGTCGAACAGCGTGCGGCGCTTCTGGGAAAGCGCCGGGAGCGCCGCGTCGTTGCCCATCGAACCGACCGGCTCCTTGCCGGTTTCGGCCATCGGGTCGATGATGAGCTCGAGATCCTCGTCCGTATAGCCGAAGAGGCGTTGGCGGCGCAGGAGGTCGCCGGGCACGGCGGACGGCACGATTTCGGTGAAAAGACCCTGTATGGCGATGCGGTTCTCTTCAACCCAGCGGCGGTAGGGACGCCGGCGGGCATAGCGCGTCTTGATTTCCGCATCGTCCATGATGCGGTGGTTCGGCAGGTCGAGATACACCATCGAACCCGGACGCAGACGGCCGTGTTTCACGATTTCGTCCGGCGGAATGTCCACGACACCCGTTTCGGACGCCAAAATGAAGAGATTGGCGCGCGTCAAGGTCCAGCGCGCCGGACGCAGTCCGTTGCGGTCCAACGCCGCGCCGGCCGAGATGCCGTCCGTGAAGGCGACCGCGGCGGGTCCGTCCCACGGTTCCATGAGGGCGGAGTGGTATTCGTAGAAGCCGCGGACATCCTGGCCCATGTGGTACTTGGCGCCCCAGGCCTGGGGCATGAGCATGAGCATGGCGTGCGCCGGATCGCGTCCGGCCGCCACGAGCAGCTCGAACATGTTGTCCAGGGACGCCGAATCGCTCTGTTCTTCGCGGATGAGCGGCAGAATCTTCTTCATGTTCTTGCCGAAAACCGGGGAGAAGAGCGATTTTTCGCGCGCTTTGAGGGCGTTCAGGTTGCCTTTGAGGGTGTTGATCTCGCCATTGTGGGCGAGCATGCGGAAGGGGTGCGCCAGTTCCCAGGTCGGGAAGGTGTTCGTCGAGTAGCGCTGGTGCACGAGGGCGATGGCGGAGGTGAAGTCCGCGTCGGCGAGGTCCGGATAGAACTCCTCCACCTGGGTGGCGAGGAGAAGACCCTTATAGACGATCGTCCGGGTCGAAAACGAGCAGATATAGCCGTGTTTGAGGGATTTTTCGATGGTGCGGCGGATGACGTAGAGCAGGCGTTCATCGGCGCCGGAGACGAAGAACTGGCGGATGCGCGGCAGCACGCTACGGGCGACCGGCCCGACCGCCTGGGGCTCGATGGGCACCTCGCGCCAGCCCAGAACCTGCGCCCCGTTCGCCGAGACCGCCTCTTCGAAGACTTTCTCTTCGCCGACCGCGCCGAACACCATGGCGATGCCGTATTGGCCCTTCTCGGGCAGATTCGGCATGACTTTGCGGAAAAAGCCGTCCGGAATCTGGACGAGCAGGCCCGCGCCGTCGCCGGTACGCGGGTCGTTCCCCGTCGCGCCGCGGTGCATAAGGCGCTTGAGGACGGTCAGACCCGCCGTCACGACCTCGCGGTTCGGTACGTTGTTCAAATTCGCGACAAGCCCCACGCCGCAGGCGTCGTGCTCGAAGTTGGAGCTGTAGAGGCTCCGCTGATGCTGCTCGGTTTCCATATTGCTGTTCATCCTTCAAGCAAGTTATAAAGCAAAAACCGTGCCAAGGGGGCTTGTTTGGACGGAAGCCGCCCGGGAGACGCCCGGTTCGTCCGTATTCTGTAAGCGGAAAACGGGAATTGTACATAATATGTAATAAA
>DJRS01000074.1 GCA_002440145.1 Verrucomicrobia bacterium UBA6354 | reverse complement strand
TCTGGGACGCCTTCCGGGTTCGCCTTCAAATGCCGCTGTTGCGGGGCGTGTTGCCGGATTCCGGACGGCATAGTGCGTGTTTCGGATGCCGAGATAGCCCGCATCGCGGCGTTTCTGGGGAAATCCGAGGCGGCTTTCATTGCGGAAGACACGGTTCTCGCCCCGGATCGCCGCGGTCTTGTCCTGTCGAGCCGTCCGGACGGCGCGTGCGTCTGGTTGACGGCGGAGAACCTCTGCCGCATCAACCCCGTCAAACCGGACAAGTGCCGCACCTTCCCGCATGCGTGGACGAATCCGGATTCCGGCACGGTCTGTCCCGTGCTGGCGGCGCGTCAGTGACAGGCGCGCGCACCGGGTTTGGGCCGTCGGGGACGCCCAGGAAAGCCGGCGGCGGGGCTTTGCCAGGCCCCTTGGACACGCGCCGGAGTTGATTCCTCCGCGAGAAGAGGTTCGTCGTTCCGGCGCAGCCGTGTCCCATTGGCCATCTCAGTGCGCCGCGGGATGGCGTCCTGTGCGCCGGCGGCATCCGCCTGGACGGGGCGAACAATTTTCCGGTGTCGAATTTGCCTGCAAAAAGCGGCGATTTATGATATAATATATCCCTCATGACTGGAAAAGTTGGAGAGAATTCGCAAATAGACAGCGTGGACGCCTTCGGCGGGAAGGCGGCTCTTGCCTGTCCGCACAGGCTCGCGGCGGACAAGCGTGTTCATTTATTGGGATCCTGAAGTAAGGACGAAGGTCAAGGCAGACAAAAGCTATGAAGGAAAAATCGGGTATGAGGTCGGGTGCGCAAGCGCTCGTTGAATCGCTGGAGAAAGCGGGCACGGAAGTGCTCTTCGGTTATCCCGGAGGGCAGGTTCTCGATATATTCGACCACCTCGGGACGGCGAAGTTCCAGTTTGTGCTGGGCCGCCACGAGCAGGGCTGCGCGCATATGGCGGATGGCTATGCGCGCGCGACGGGCAAGCCGGGCGTGTGCCTGGTGACGTCTGGTCCGGGTGCGACGAACACGGTGACGGGGCTTGCGACGGCGTGCATGGACGGCATCCCGATGGTGCTCATTTCGGGACAGGTTCCGCTTTCCCTGATCGGCACGGACGCGTTCCAGGAGGCGGACACGACGGGCATCACGCGCGCGGTTTCGAAGCACAGCTTCCTGGTGCATTCGGCGGACGAGATTCCCGAGATCGTGGCGCAGGCGTTCTATATCGCCACGCACGGCAAGCCGGGCCCTGTCGTCATCGACATTCCGAAAGACTGTCAGCGCGGCATGACCGCCGCGCAGTATCCCGAGCGCGTTTCGCTTCGGGCCTACCACCCCGAATCTTCCGCGACGACGAGCCAGCTCAACCGCTTGGCGAAGATGATCAACGAATCCAAGCGGCCGGTCCTTTTCGCGGGCGGCGGTGTCATCTCGAGCGGCGCGGCGGCGGATTTGGCGGCGTTGGCGCACCGTGCCAACATCCCGGTCGCGACGACGCTCATGGGCATCGGCTCGTTCGACGAGCACGATCCGCTCGCGCTCCATCTGGCCGGCATGCATGGCGAGTGGGCGGCGAACAAGGCGATTGCCTCGTGCGACCTCCTGCTGGCGCTGGGGACGCGCTTTTCGGACCGTGTGACGGGCAAGCTCTCGGCGTACGCCAAAAAAGCCAAGGTCGTGCACGTGGACTGCGACCCGGCTTCCATCGGCAAGAACGTGGGCGTGAATCTCGGGATCGTGGCGGACATAAAGGATGTCCTGACCACGGTTCTTTCGCGCGTCAAGGCGGCGGACCATGCGGAGTGGCTGGCGGAGGTCGAAGGCTTCCGCGCGGCGCACCCGGCCGGCTACAAGCCGATGCACAAGGACGTCATCATGCCGCAGGCCGTCATCGAGGCCATCGACAAGGCGACGGACGGCGAGGCGTTGATTGTCACGGACGTGGGCCAGAACCAGATGTGGGCGGCGCAATACTTCCGCCACTCCCTGCCGCGGCATTTCCTGACGTCCGGCGGCATGGGTACGATGGGCTTCGGCATCCCCGCGGCGATCGGCGCGGCGTTCGCGCATCCCGAGGCGAAGATCGTTTCGGTGTGCGGCGACGGCGGCGCGCAGATGACGTTCGAGGAGATGGTCGTGGCGGTCGAACACCAGCTGCCGATTACGCTCGTGGTGATCAACAACAGCTGCCTCGGGATGGTGCGCCAGTGGCAGGAGATCGTCTACAACAAGAATTACGTGGGCTCCATCCTCTCCCCGAAAGGGCGGTGCGCGAACGAGCATCTGGACGAGGCGGCGCTCACCTACGACTATCTGCCGGACTTCGTGAAGCTCGCCCAGGCGCATGGCGCGGAGGGATACCGGGTGATCGATCCGGCCAAGCTGGAGGAAACGATCCGCAAAGCCGTGCATTCCCGGAAAACGTCGGTCGTCGAGGTGATTGTCGAGCCGCGCGCGAACGTGTATCCGATGATTCCGGGCGGCATGACGATTGAAAACACGATTTTCGACTGAGAGGCGGGATGGACATGAAAGAGCAGAAAGAAGAGATTTACCGGCTGAACTGTTTTGTGGAGAACTGTCCGGGCGTTCTGGCGCGGATCGTCGGCTTGATCTCAGGCCGCGGGTACAACATCCAGACGCTGAACGTGGGGCCTACGGAAGACGGCACCGTCTCGCGCATGAAGATAGACGTGCTGGCGTCCGAGAAGGTCATACAGCAGGTCATCCTGCAGCTGCGCAACCAGGTCAACGTCATTGAGGTTACGGTGAGGAGACGCTGATGGGCTGTTCGATTCGCATTGCCGGGACGGGTTCGTATCTGCCTGCGCGAGTCGTCACCAATGACGACATCGCGGATTACATGGATTCTTCGGACGAGTGGATCTATTCGCATACCGGCATCCATTCGCGTCACTTTGCGGCGAACGACGAGGCGACGAGCGATCTGGGCGCCCAGGCGGCGGAACGTGCGCTGGAGGCGGCCGGAGTCAAGGCGGACGCCATCGGCCTCATCGTCACGGCGACGTCCTCGCCGGACTATGGGGTGTTCCCGTCCACCGCGTGCATCATCCAGGAAAAGATCGGCGCGAAGAATGCCGCGGCGTACGATTTGTCGGCGGCCTGTTCGGGATTTGTCTATTCGCTCGAGATGGCGCGGTGCTGGCTGCTGGCGCACCCGGGCGAGAAGGCGCTCGTCATCGGCGCGGAAGTCCTCTCGCGCACGGTGGATTGGAGCGATCGCACGGTCTCGATGCTCTTTGGCGACGGGGCGGGCGCGGCGGTTCTCGTTTCGGAAGAAAACGGTCCCGTCGCCTCGAAGCCGCTTTTGCTTGGGGCGGACGGCTCCGGCGCGGCGTTCATCACGCTGGACGGCGGTTGCCGCCAGCCGCTCTCGCCGGATCCGATCAAGGAGACGCCGCGGCAACGCGATATCGCCTACATGAAGATGCAGGGACGGGCGGTATTCAATTTCGCCGTGAAGAAACTGGACGAAATCGTGTCCGGGCTTTGCGCGAAGGCCGGGATGAAGCCCGGAGATCTGGCGCGCATCTACGCGCACCAGGCGAACGAGCGCATTTTGGAGGCGGTCGCGCGCCGCATGGGACTGCCGCTCGAGAAGTTCTACATGAACCTCGAGACGGTGGGCAACACCTCGGGCGCCTCGATTCCCCTTTGCCTCGACAAAGCGGTCCGCGAGGGCGTGCTCAAGGACGGAGACACCATCGCGCTGGCGGGCTTTGGCGCGGGCTTGACGTGGGCGGGCGCCCTCTTCAAGTGGCCGTATCTGTGAGATTTTGATGTAATACAAACCAAACTAACGGAAATGTTCCAAAAAAGGAGATACAAATGGGCGAAGTAATTGGCGCGGGCGAACTCCACAAAGGCGTGAAGCTCTTGATTGACGGCGAACCTTGGGAAATCACCGAATTCGACTTCTCGAAGCCGGGCAAGGGACAGGCCATCTACAACTGCAAGCTCCGCAACATGATGACGGGCGGCGGCATGTCGAAGAGCTACCGCTCGGGCGACAAGTTCGAAAAGCCGGACCTGACGCAGATGTCGGTCATTTATTCGTACGACGACGGCCAGGCGTTTGTGTTCACGGACGACAACTTCGAGGAAATCCGCGTCAGCTATGAGGTCATGGGCGACAAGAAGTACTTCTTGATGGACCAGATGGAAGTCAAGGCGCTTTTCTTCAACGACAAGGTCATCGGCGTCGATTTGCCGCAGCTCGTCGAACGCCGCGTCGTCAAGGTCGAGCCGGGCGTGAAGGGCAATACGGCGTCGGGCAAGGTGACGAAGCCGGCGACGGTCGAAGGCGGTTACACGCTCGCCGTGCCGCTTTTCATCAACGAAGGCGACCTTATCCGCATCAACACGGAATCCGGCGAGTACAACGACCGCATTTCAACGAAGTAATCCGTCCGGCTATGGCTGAAGAAGCAAAAGAGAAACTTCTTGAGAGCGAAGAAGTCCGTTCGCGCATCGAAGATTTGAAGAAGCGGGCGGCCGAGATGGCCGCCTACATCAAGATAGATGCGCGGCGGGCGCATATGGCCGAACTGGAGGCGCAGCAGTCTCAAGGCGACTTCTGGAACAACGCGACGAAAGCGCGCGATGTCATTGCCGCCACGAACGCCGAACGCGCCTATATCATACCGTACGATGCGCTGCTGAAGTCCATAGAAGATGCGGGAGTCCTCCTGGAGCTCGCCGAAATGGAAGAGGGGCTGTCGCGCCAGACGGCGCTTCGCGAGACGATCGACGAATGCGGGAAAGCGGACGCCTACTTCGGCAAAATCCGGCTCCAGTCCCTGTTGGGCGGCAAGTTCGACGCGTGCAACGTCTTTGTCAAGCTTCATGCCGGGCAGGGTGGCACCGAGGCGTGCGATTGGGTCGCCATGCTCTACCGGATGTATCAGCGCTATGCCGAAAGCCAGGGCTGGAAGGTCGAGGAGTACGATTCCCAGCCGGGCGAGGAGGCGGGGTACAAAGATGTCTACTTCCGTGTGGAAGGACCCTATGCGTTCGGCATGCTCAAAGCCGAACGCGGCATCCATCGCCTGGTGCGCATTTCGCCTTTCGACGCCAACAAGCGCCGCCAGACCTCTTTTGCGTCGATGGAGACGGTCGCCGAGATCAATGACGACATCGACGTCGAGATCCGGGACGAAGACCTGCGCATCGACACCTACCGTTCGGGCGGCGCCGGCGGCCAGCATGTCAACAAGACCGACTCTGCCGTCCGGTTGACGCACTTGCCCACGGGCATTGTCGTGGCGTGCCAGAAAGAGCGTTCGCAACATATGAACAAGGAAAAGGCGATGAACATGTTGCGCGCCCAGCTCTACGAATACTACGAGGACCAGAAGCGCGCCGAGATGGACCGCTTCTATGGCGCGAAAAGCGAGAATGGCTGGGGCTCCCAGATCCGTTCGTACGTCTTCTGCCCCTATACCATGGTAAAAGACCTGCGCACGCAGTACGAAACGAGCGACGTCAATGGCGTGATGGACGGCCATATCCAGCCGTTCATCGAGGCTTGGCTGCAGAAAAAAGCGACGGAAGCAAAGTAATGGCGTTTGAGAATGGCGTGAACTGGCAGCCTCTTGAGCCGGAGTCGCGCGGCCGGTTCCGCTCGTTCTCCGACGCCGTCCAGTTTTCGTTCAAGTCGCTTTATCTGGAACGGAATCCGTTCTTTGCGCAGATAGCGGACCGGTGGAAGTCGCTCTTCCCCGATTTAAGGGCTCGTCCGCTCCGCTTCGAGAACGGCACTCTGTTTCTGGCTGTGCGCAATGCGCCCGCGGCGTTCATTGTGCGTCCGAAGCTGGCGGCCGTGCGCCGGATCGTCGCGGCGCTTCCCGGCGCGCCTGCGAAGTTCTCCATAAAGCTGGAGATTCATGCATGACGGGCGTTCTCGCGAGCGGTCTTGTGCTGGCGGCAACCTTCACGCGGACATTGGAACGCGTCAATTCGATGGATCCTGCCGATGCGCAGGCGGTCTACGACTCCAAGGCTGTTCAACTTGTTTACGAAACGCCGCTCACGATCGATTACGCGGCGCGTCCCTACAAACTGATTCCCGGGCTTTGCGAGCTTCCCGAGGTTTCTTCAAACGGGCTCGTTTACACGTTTGCAATGGTTGACGACGCGCCGTTGACGGCTTATGACGTGAAAAGGCAGTTGGATCGCGTGCGCGACCCGGCCGCGGCCTCTCCCGGCGGGTGGACGCTGAAAAACGTGTCGTCCATAGATGCGCCGGATTCACGCCGTTTCGTTGTGACGCTCAAGACCCGGCAGTTCGTCTTCCCGTGGATGATGGCGATCACAACCTCCGCCGTGCCGGATGCGAAAGGACGGGGTACGGGGCCTTACCGGCTGTCCTCCTGGTGGAAGAACCATGAGATGGTGTTTGTGCGCAATCCGTCCTGGCGAGGCTGGAAAGCGAATCCGGCAGACGGGGATTCCGAGCCGTTCGACACGATCCGCTATCTTGTGGTCGACGATGCGTCCACGCAATGGCTCATGTTTCTAAACGGCCAGCTCGATTTCCTCGGGGAGATTTCGCGCGACAACTGGGATGCCGTGGTGGATGCGAACGGCAGGATAGATCCGCGGCTTGAGGCGCAAGGCGTGACGCTCCATTGCATGAATGCTTTGGACGTGCGCTACATAGGTTTCAACATGCGCGACCCGGTGCTGGGACCGAACAAGAAGTTGCGGCAAGCGCTCTCGTGCGCATTCGACGCGCCCGCCTGGTGCGCCTTTCTCAACAACCGCGCCCTGCCGGCGAACGGGCCCGTCCCCCCCGGCGTGGACGGTCGTCTTGACGAACCCAATCCTTACGCTTTCAATCTGGCGAAAGCGCACCGGCTGATGGCCGAGGCGGGCTACAGGAACGGCGTCGATCCGGCGACGGGGCGGCGCTTGATCCTTTCCCTGGCCATCGGTCGCCCCACGCAAGACGCGCGCGAGACGGGCGAGCTCGTCGCGGATTTCTTCGGGCGCATCGGCGTGAACCTGGAACTCAGGTTTTTCACGTGGGAAGCCTTCCTGCGCGCCGTGAACGAGGGACGCGTGCAAATGTGCATGATGGGATGGAACGGGGACTATCCGGATGCGGAAAACTTTCTGCAGCTTTTCCATTCGCGCAACGTGAGTCCCGGGGCGAACCATTCGTACTACGTGAACCCCGCCTACGACGCCGCTTTCGACGCTGCGATGGAGGCTCGCACCGCCGAGGAACGTCGCGCGCATTGGGCGACCTGCCAGCGGATTTTGCGAGAGGATTGCCCGTGGATATTCGCGCACCACTCGCGCGCCTACTCGTTGACGCGCGCGCGCGTGCTGGATTACGTTCCAAGCGATTTCCCCTATGGGCAGGAAGCGTACTTGCGCGCAAAGAAAGAAGAGACGGTGAAATGAAAACGCTGGTTGTGGATCGTTCGACGGAGATACAGTCCGTCGCATGGGTGGAAGAGGCATCGGTTAAAGCCGCGCGCGCGCTGGACGGTCTGGACGGACGCAGCGGCGAATGGGTCGTGCGCGTCCGCGATTTTGTGCGCGAACAGAGAGCGGGGGCGCCCGACCGCATCGTCGTGGGGACCGGCCCCGGATCGTTCGCCGGCATCCGCGCGGCGCTTGCTTTTGCGCAGGGCTTCGCCCTCGGTTCGCACTGCGAAGTTCTTGGGCTTCCCTCGCCTTGCGCGTGCGCATGGACAGGGACGAACGAACCGCGCGCCGTCGTCGGCGATGCGCGTCGCGGGCTCTACTGGATCGCGCTGTTCGAGGGCGCCAATCTGGCCGCGCCGATATTCGAGACGGATGCCGAGACGCTGCCGAAGCGCGTGCCGGTTGGCGTGGATGTCGTCACGCCGGACGAAAAGCGGATAGGCGCCTTTCTCAAGGAGAAATTCTCCGAAGCCTACAAGGGCGGCGTCGTGCCGCGCGCGGAGGATTTGGCGCGCGCTTTCCTGGCTAACCCCAAATTGTTGATTTCAGAACCGTTGCCGGTCTACTTGAATCCGGCCGTGCGCGCATCATAAAGAGGAGATGGATTCTATGTCCGAAAGACAAGTTCGCGTTATCGCGATAGACGGACCGAGCGGTGCGGGGAAAAGCAGCGTTTCGCGCCAGGTTGGGAACAGATTGGGCTTCTTGCATGTCGACAGCGGTGCGCTCTACCGGATCATGACATGGCAATGCCTCGAGAAAGGCGTGGATACGGACGACCCCGCCGCCGTCGCCGCCTGTGCGGCGGAAGTCGCCGTCGACGGTTCGCCGGAGAAGGGCGCGATCGTCTGGCGCGTCGCCGGAGAGGAACCGGGCAATCGCATCCGGACGCCCGAAATTAACGCGCACGCCTCGCAAGTCGCAACCGTCAAAGCGGTCCGCGACAGGATAACGGACATTTTGCGCCGACTCTCGCGCCATGGCGACCTCGTCGTGGAAGGGCGCGACATCACGACCGTGGTATTCCCCGATACGCCCGCCCGGTTCTACCTGACGGCGAGCGCGGAAGCGCGCGCGGCGCGTCGCCGGAAAGAGGAAATCGAGAAGGGGATCGCCCGGCAGACGGCGGAAGCCGTCAAGGCGTCCCTGCTGGCGCGCGACAAGATCGATTCCACGCGCGCCTGCGCGCCCCTGCGAAAGGCGGATGGCGTGTTCGAGATAGACTCCAGCAATCTGACTTTGGACGAGGTGGTCGCCTCCGTGCTGGCTGCACTCCCGGACGACTGGAAGCGCGCCTATGGCATTTGAACTGCGCGACGTCGCCCTCGTGCTCCCCGACCGCCGCATCGGCACGGGATCGCTCGCCGTCGAAGGCTGCCATATCTCCGCGATAAGGGAATATCCCGTCGCGGTGCCTGTGCGCGCCGTCCTGCCGGGGCTGGTGAATTGCCACGGACATACCGCCATGACGCTCTTGCGCGGATGCGGAAGCGGACTCCCCCTGAAACGCTGGCTCGAAGAAGCCATATTTCCTGTCGAAGCGAAATTGACCCCCGACGATGTCGCCTGTGGCATGACCTGGGGGGCGCTCGAGATGCTGGCGGGCGGCACGACCTGCGTCGCCGACATGTACGACTTCCCGCGCGAGGGAGGGCGCGCGCTCGCCGCGACGGGGATGAAGGGGAATGTCTGCCGCGTCGGGCTTGCGTTCGCCGCGGACAATCCGCCCGGACGGCTGGAGGAGTGCATCCGATTTGTGGAGGAGTGGTCCGACGGGCGCGTGGTCGCCGACATCTGCATCCACTCCGAATATCTGACGAACGAACCCTTTTGCCGCGCCTTGGCGGAAGCGAACCGAACCTTGCGGCGGCCGCTCCATGTCCATGTGTCGGAGACGGCGGAAGAGCATAAAGCCTGTCTTGCGCGTCACGGCAAGACGCCCATCGCCTATTTGGCGGATTTGGGGCTGCTCGATTGCGGCGGCTATGCGGCGCATTGCGTCCATTGCACGGACGGAGACTTCGCGATCATGCGCGAGAAGAGGGTGACGCTCGTGCACAATCCTTCCAGCAACATGAAGCTGGGGAGCGGGTTCGCGCGCATTCCGGAAGCGCTTGCCGCGGGCGTGAACGTCGCGCTGGGCACGGACGGCTGCGCGTCGAACGACAATCTCAACATGTTCGAGGAAATGCATCTCGCCGCGCTCGTCCACAAGGGGCGGCTGGGGGATCCGACCGTTTTGCCGGCCTGGGACGTCCTGGACATGGCGACAAAGAACGGCGCCCGGGCTTTGGGACGGTCCGACACGGGCGAACTCGCCGTCGGAAAGAAGGCGGATTTGTGCGTCTTGAATCTGACGCGTCCGCACCTGAAGCCTTGCGCGGACCTTGCGAATCTGCTCGTCTATTCGGCGCAAGCGTCCGATGTGGAACAGACTTACGTGGACGGAGAACTCCTCTACGACCGCGGCGTCTGGCCGGCGATTGACGCCGCGTCCATCCGCGCGGACGTAGAGATCAGGCATTCGCGCCTGTTCAGTTGCGCGTCGGAATGATGTGCTCGCGCAGGGCGATGGTGACCGCTTCCGCGCGGTTGGACGCCCCGAGCTTGTTCAAGATCGTCGTGACGTGAAGTTTGATGCAGTTCGTGCTCACGCCGCAGATCTTTGCGATTTCCTTGTTGGTGAGTCCGCGCGAGAGGGCGCCCAGGATTTCCGTCTGCCGTTCCGTCATCTTCGGGGGAATGTTGGGGGTGGAGACCAGGAGGGATTCGGCTTCGGGCGTGATGTAATGCTCGCCTATCGCGACCTTGCGGATGGCCGTGATCAGGTCTTCGTTCGCCGAGCCTTTCATGACGACGCCCTTGGCGCCGGCTTCGCGGATGCGCACGAGATCGCGCGCCGAGCTGCTGGTCGTCAGGACGACGATGCGCGTGCGGCGGGAGACCTTGCGGATGCCGGCCGTCGCTTCGATGCCGTTGCATCCGGGCATCAGAATGTCCATGACGACGATGTCAGGTTTGAGCTCTTGCGCTTTTTTGATCGCCTCGTTGCCGTCTTCCGCTTCACCGACAACCTCGAAGTCGGGCTCGGTGCGCAAAAGTGCGATAAGCCCCATGCGCACGATGGCATGGTCGTCTACCACAAGAATACGTATTGCTGGATTCATGCGAGTTCCTCGTTTGAATTAAGTTCCGGGAGAGTGAGTTCGACGGACATGCGCGTCCCCCCGTTTGCCGCGGGCTCGACAGAGAGCCGTCCGTTAAAATGTCTCAGGCGTTCGCGCACGCCCTGCAGGCCGAAATGCCCCTCGGCGATCCCCGGCGCTTTCTCGGGCGCGAAGCCGCAACCGTCGTCCGTGACCGAAAAGAGGAGGCGGCGGTTCTTGATGGAGCCTTCAATCGAAATGTTTTTCGCTTTGCCGTGGCGCACGGCGTTCGTCGCCAGTTCGCGGACGATGCGCAGGATGGAATGCGTGAGAGGGTCCGAGAGTTTCGCGCGCGGCACGTCGAACGCGACCGAAAGATGCGCGCCGCCCAGGCAGGATTGCACGGTTCGCCGGATGGCGTCGTCCAGGTTCGACTCCTCCATCGCCAGGTTGCGCAAGTCCCAGATGCAGGCGCGTATTTCGTGCTGGCAGGACTGCAGCATGCGCACGGCGATGCCGAGCTGCTGCCTGGCGGCTTCGGGATTCTTGCCGATGAAGCGCCCGGCCGTATCGAGCTGGAGCGAGACCGCGGTGATGTTCTGGGCGACCGAGTCGTGCAGTTCGACGGCGAGGCGCGTGCGTTCCTCGGCTTTCAGTTCGGAGGCGGCGCGTTCGAATTCCTCGCGCATGAGGGCGTGTCCGCGGCGCTCCGCGAGGTGGCGCAAGCTCGCGTTCCAGAGAAGGATCGCGCAGGCCGCCAGCGCGAGGATGCAAAGAAGGCATTTGAGCCGTTTCGCCGTCCAGGCGGGCGGCGGGGCGATCGTCGCGATGTCGGCGGCGGTGCGCGGCACGAGTTCGAATCCCGTCAGGCGCGTCAGATAGAGGCCGTACTCGTCGAACGTGATGCGGCACGCGCCCGTTACGCGGATTTTGCTGCCCACGGACGGGATCGGCAAGTCGCCCAGCAGGACCGCAATGCGCTCGCCGTCCTGCTCCAGGATGCAGCGCTTCTCGCCGGGCAAGTTGGACGTCCTGTCTTTGACGTACCCCTCCAGCGTGAGGATGCGTCCGTCATAGCGGGGGTCGATGCGGATGCGCCCGAGAGAATCGTAGAGGATGTCGCGTGGCGAAACCGCCAGGGGCGGTTCGGCTTCCGGCGCGCGGTCGCCGACGACGCGGACGACGGAGTTGTAGAGTCCGGCGAAGAAGGCGTTCGTGCGCAGAAAGCCGCGGACCTCGACGTGCGTGCCCGGTGGCGGCATCTTGCCGTCTCGCATGAGATGGAAGCGCATGACCCGCCCGTCGTCCGCGCGCAAAAGCGCGTCGGCTTCATGCCACGTGGCGACGATCGTGCCGCGGATGCCCAGCCGGTGCGGGAAGTGCCGCCGCAGGATGGACGGGACGTCCGCCTTCGGGGGAATCATCTGCGGCGCGGCGTTCGCGCGCTCCTTTATCGGCCGGATGTCCGCAAGCGACGCGACTTCGATATACCGGGTGATGTACCGGCGCATCGTGTTGTGGCCCAGCACGCACAGCCCCTGCACCGTCACCGCGGCGTCCAACAGCGCATAGGCTTCGTCGAGCGACTTGTTCTCCGGATTGGGGACGGAAAGCGTGACGTCTTCGTGCTCCGAGGAGAGGACGAGATAGACGAAGCGCGGATTGACCTCGTCGCGGTAGACGTCCGTGATGACGCCGTCGGTGACGATCGTGCGCATGTCCGCCCGGCCCGCGCCGACGTCCTTCAGGTCGAGCCGGACCGGCGGGACGGGGCGCCCGTGCTCCAGCACGCTGTGGGAAAGGATTGTGACTTGCCATTCGTCCGGCAAAAGCGGGCTGGGCGAGATGGCGCAGACCGCGCGCACGCGGTCGCCCGAACGCCAGTTCGGGTCCGGCGCATCGGGCGGATTGAAGGTGTAGATGGATGCGCCTCCGGAGGAGAGCACCGCGCGGCCGCCCAATGTCGCCGAGACCACGCCTTCCGTCACGAAGCGGTTGGTGGCGCCCGCGTGCGGCTTTTCCGCAAAAACGGAATCGACCGACCCTATCGAAACATAGGGAAGAACGGTTGCTCCCGCTTCTGCGGCGCCCGCAAGACCTGCCGCGGCGCTCAGAATGACCACCGCTATGGAAACAAGAAGTCGCATAATCACAGCTTTCAGACTATTATCTCATATTCTCCGCTGGAAATCAAGCGTTTTCGGCGGCGCAAACCGTTCCGGATCCCCTTTGGCCCAGCAAACGGCGGCGAATGGATTCGCCGCTTCACGTTCGACCGGCCGTTTGCTTTCATCCGGCCGTTTGCTTTCTTATGACGTCCTCGCGAATCCGGTGTCGTATTGGGACGCGGTTTTGCCGTTTAACGCGAGATGGCGGATGCTTAGGACGGGGGCTCTTCTCGGACAACCCCGTCGCGCCGGAACCGCGATGCCGTCGCGCCGGAACG
>DJRS01000096.1:10214-12707 GCA_002440145.1 Verrucomicrobia bacterium UBA6354 | reverse complement strand
GCGCCGGAACGCCTATGCCGTTTCCTTGAAACGCCGCCCCACCTCTCTTGGGGGAATAAACGCCGACGGGCGGCAAAAGACTCCCCTGACGGTTCGCCTGGTGGCTTCACACGCCCCTCCCGCCATCCCTGCCCGCTTGTTTTTCCGATCGACATTCAAAATGTGGTTGCATTCTGCGCCGGAATTTGATAAAATTATTGTCCATGTGTGGACCCGTAGCTCAGTCGGTCAGAGCGGGGGACTCATAATCCCTTGGTCCTGGGTTCAAGTCCCGGCGGGTCCACCATTCCGCTTTCCGCCTTCTCGCATCCGGAGTCCAAACGGCGCCCCCAGAGGTTCAACGCGGCGATATTTGTCCGGCTTTGTCCGCATGCGGCGCGCGCGGTTTGCCGCGCGTGAGCGTGAGAAACGCGATTTCCGGCGGGACAAACCAGCGGACCGGCACGCCGGCCCATTGTCCGGCGCCGGACGAGACATACAGCTTCTTTCCCCCGCCGAGGTCGTAGAGCCCGCGGACGAACCCATTGTTCGCGTTCTTGACGAGCCGGTCGAACCCCGGCAATATGCCGCCATGGGTATGTCCGGAGAGTTGCAAATCGACGCCGCGCGCGGCATTCTCGCGCGCTTCGCCGGGACGGTGCTGCAGAAAGATCGTAAACGCGCCCGTCTTCGGGATCCGCGCGAGCACGGCCGCGGCGTTTGTCGTCGCCGTTCCCGTGCGCCCGGCCGCTTCGTCGTCCACGCCTGCGACAATGAGATCCGGCCGCACCCGCACCCACTCCTCGCGCAGAAAACGAAAGCCCTGGCGGGCATACCAGGCTTTCCAGGCCTGGGCGTCCCCGTAGAATTCATGGTTTCCCGCCACAAACCACACGCCGTCCGGAGCCTGCAGGTCCATGAGCGGCAGGACGTCCGCCGCGCGGCGGTTGACGCGTCCGTCGACGATGTCGCCCGTGCAGACGACAAGGTCCGGGCGGGCGGCGTCGATCAGGGAGACCAGCCGGCGGGTGCGCGCGGCGCGCAAAAGCGAACTTGCGTGCGGATCCGCGAGATGCGCGATAGTGTAGCCCTCCAGCGCCGGGGGCAGATCCGGCACGACGACCTCGACGCGACGCAAAACGGGCTCTTGCACGCCGCCCCACACGCCCCACGCGGCGATTCCCCAGGCGAGAAGAGGCAGCAGCCAGGCTTTGACGCGCGGCCGGAGGAACCAGCCGGCGCAGGCGAACGCCACCAGCACGAAAAGTCCGACGTTGGCCCATCCCCAGAGCGCGATCACGATGGGCGGAAGTTCCGGGATGAACGGATCAAGCCCCAGCGCGGCGAACACATGGAACTTGCTTGCGCACAGCAACAGGACGGCCGCCCAGAGGGCCTGTGCGCGCACGCCGAACCGGCAGGGCCGGACAAACAGAAAAAACGCCACGACCGCCGCGGCAAACGAGCCGTATTCGAAGAGCGCGCCGAACATGTCAGGCGACCGATCCGCGGGCGTCCTCGTAGAACCGGGCCTGCCCGAACATGAAATAGACCGAGACGAAGAATGCCGCGACGGGGAGGACGAATCCCACCGCCAACGTGCGCAGGACGAGGGGGCCCCAGGGGATGGCCCCGGCGAATGCAAGCAGAAACAGAAGAACGAACGGCCTCCAGTAGGAACAGTCGAGACGGAAGGCGCGCCACTTGCGCCCGTTCATCATCCGCGCGCTTTCGAGGAAGCATCTTCCGCCGCGCCATTCGGGATGATCCATCCTCAGGAACCAGACGAAACGGCAACGGTAAACGACGCAGACGACGGGCACAAGCCCGATGCACATCGCCAAAAGCAAAACGGACGTCCCGATGCACAGACCGGCCGGATGCGCCAAAAGCGAATCCCTGAAAACGAACACGGCGCACATCGATGCGGCGTAAACGCAGGCGAGCGGCAGCATGGACAGCAAAAGGCGCAAGACGTATCCGAACATCAGGCCGAACATGCCGAAGGGATTGCGGAAGCCGGAGAAGACGGCGCGGAAAAGCCCCTGTTCGTCCTGCCGCGTGCCGCGCAACGCCGCGACGCTCCAGCCGAAATTCTGGATGCCGCCGAACACCATGTGGACGAACGCCGCGAAGAGGGTCGCCAGGCCGGCGAAACCGAGGACATTCCCCGGCAAAGCGGCAAACGGGCGTCCGTCGGCGAAAGCGAGCCTGTCGAGCGTCTGGACGCCCCAGACGACGAACGCCTGCTGCAACAGGAGCAGCGCAAGCGAGCAGACAAGCCCCAGAATCAGCATGGCGCTCATGGCACGGGCCCCGCAGCGCGTGCGGAAAAGCGCCGCGCGCGCGGCTGCACGGATTTCCTTATTCGTTTTCATGCAGGTTATTATACCACATCCGCGGACGCCGGGCGAGAAGAAAAGCGTCTCCGCCCGCATCGCGGCGGGCGGAGACGTCCCACAGGGGCCGGTTCGGGGGTGCGATCCGTCAGAACTGGTACTGCGCGCTGAAGAC
>DJRS01000096.1:0-10138 GCA_002440145.1 Verrucomicrobia bacterium UBA6354 | reverse complement strand
ACCGCATAGGCGCCCACCAGCGTCAGCTTCGGCGTCACGAACCACGCGACGTGTCCGTCATAGTAGTCGTGGTTGCGGATGCCGTCGCCCACGTCCGCGCCGTTCTTGTATTCGAAACCGATCGCGATGTTCTTGGCCGGGAGGATGTCGACGTTGGCGAAGTACGACACGTCATAGTGGTTGTGGCCCACGACGCCGTTCACGACTTCGTCCGTATAGAGGAGGCCGGCGGAGAGCAGGACGGGGACGGGCGTCTGGGTGATGAGCTTCGAGGCGACGATGTAGGCGTCCCAGCCGTCGTTATCGAGCCCCAGCGCGTCCACGGTCTTGGAGTCCGTGTACTTGTAGACGCCGCCCACGGCGATCGCCGGCACCCACACCGTATCGAAGGCGTTTTCGTCCAGGAAGCGGAACTTCGCGCCGACGTTATGCGTGTTGATGGACTTGTCGCCGTACTTTCGCGCATCCACGAAGCCGTAGCCGTACGAAAGTTCGAGACGGTCGGCGAGGGTCAGCGCGGCGGACGTCGCCCACCAGTCGATGCCCGCGTCGGCCAGGTTCACGTACCACGCGCCGACCTGCGGCTTGGAGACGATGCCGTTCAAGTTGCTCGTCGCGCCGCCTTCCCACGGCGTCCCGGCCGTATACGCGAGCGGGTTGAAGGCGATACCGCCCGTACCCTGCAGGTTGTTGAGCGGAACGCCCGCGAACGAACCCAGCGTCAACGCCGCGAACGCGGCAGCCAAAACGATTTTCTTCGTATCTTTCTTCATGTCAGGTATCCTTTCTTGAATGCCGCCCCAGCGGCGGACAACGCGGAATAGTTTACTATATTTTTCGTTCATCGGCTAATCGGAAGTGGCAGAGTTCCCCAATAGGCTCTACCTATCGTCGGAAAGCCGCCGCGCCGCCCGCCGGACGGCTCCGGTACGCGGCAAAAAAACGCGTGCGGACAGGATATCCCATCCGCACGCGTTGGATTGTCCGCCCGGGACGCCTAGTATTCGTCCGCGCGCTTGTAGCGGAAGGCGCGTTTGGGGGCGGGCTTGGGGGGCGACTTGCGCGCGTCGACCGCGGCGCTTTCCGCCTTGCGGGCATGCACGAGGATTGTGCGGCGATAGCCGGCGCGGCCGAGATAGTTGTGCTGGAAGACCCAGGGCGCGCGGCGGTCCGTGTAGTCCTCGTCGACGAGGATGTGGAGCGTCTTGTCCTTCGGTATTCCGTGTTCCTCGAGAAGCGCCACCGCCTCTTCCGGCGTCACAAAACGCTCTTGGAAGAGAATGCCCCGATTGGAGAAGCGGATGAGCGGGTGCGCCGCGTCGTACGACAACGTCTCTCCGGGCGCCGCCGTCCGGCAGCCCGCCACGAGGGCGACGGCCACTGCGAGCGCGCACGGCAGAAGGGTCCTGTTCATCTTTGCCGTTCCTCGAGAATGGCCGCCACGCGCGCGGCGTCTTCCGGCGTGTCCACGCCCACGCCCTCGTCTTCCGTGCGCACGACGGCGATCTGGGCGCCCATGTAAAGCGCCCGCAGCTGTTCGAGCTTCTCCGACTTCTCGAGCGCGCACGGCGGCTCGTGGACATACCGCTTCAGGAATGCGCCGCGGTACGCATAGATGCCGAGATGGCGCACGTACAGCCCCGAGGCGAAATCCGGCTCGCCGTCGCGGTCGCACGGAATCGGCGCGCGCGAAAAGTAAAGCGCCCGCTCGTCCTTGTCCATGACGACCTTGACGACCGTGCGCGCGGCGAAATCCTCCATGCGGCGCAAGGGCGCGACGGCGGTGGCCATGTCCCACTTCCGGTCCGAGATGAGCTTCAGGACGAGTTCGTCGATGAGCCGGGGATCCACCAAAGGTTCATCGCCCTGGATGTTGACAAGAATGTCGTCGTCGGCGAAATCTCCCGCCGCGCAGGCGATGCGGTCGGTTCCGCTCGGCAGTTCCGGGGGCGTCATGACGGCTCTGCCGCCGTGCCGCGCGACGGTCTCGGCGATGCGCGCATCGTCCGTGGCCACCAAGACCTCGTCCAGGCTGCGCGCACGCCAGGCGGCCTCGACGACCCACACGACCAGCGGCTTGCCGGCCAGCATGGCCAGCGGTTTGCCCGGAAAGCGGCTCGAACCGAACCGGCTGGGGATGACACCATAGGTTTTCATGCATTCTCCTTTTCTTCCGCCGCCACACGGGCGAAAAACAGCTGTTTCAAGGTCTCCAGCCGCCGCTCCTGGCGCATGAGCGACCACAACAGGAAGCTGCGCTTCTTGTCGAACCTGTAGCGGCTCGGGATGTCGGGGTTGAACGACTCGAATTCGTCGCGGTGGACGGAAAGGCTCCAGGCCATCGCATGCGTGCGGTGCTCGAATCCGCCGAAGAAACGCTCCGCCAATTCGGGCATGGGCACCTGGTGTTTCTTCTGGAAAGCTTTCAGCGCGTGCGCATAGCTGGCCATGTAGAAGGCGGCGAGACGCTTCAGGTTCTCTTCGGTGAACGACAAATCGGGCCAGGCCATGCTGCCGCGAATGGAGCAGGTGGCGACGCTTTTCGGCAATATCCGCCCGGCCGCGATATCATACTCGAACGCGTAAATCTCCTTGCCGACGTCGTAGAGCGGCGAGGGGCCGTCCGGCGCGGAGGCGTCGTACTTCTTCATCGCCATGTTTTGCGCGGCGGCGTCCCCCATCAACCCGGCCAGCGCAAGGACGACTTCCCGCTCCTCCACCGAAGCGTCGTCCGTCGAACGGAAGTAGCTCTCCGGGATGTCCCGCAGCGTCTCGCCCGCGCAGCGCGTGCGGATGTAGTAATCGACCTCGCGCGAATGCGAAGAGAAGCGCCGCCGCAGCATTTTGTAGAACGCGGCCAGCGACATGCCCAGGGCGCGGAAGAGCCCTATGCGCGACAGCATGAAACTCGCATAGCCGCGCGCGCTGTGCGCGAGGCTCTTGACGACAAGCCCCTTCTCGAGCGGGCAGCGGTCCGTCTTGTACACGATTTCGCGCGTCCGGCCCTTCCCGACCGCGGCGCCGGCGTCCTCGCGGATTTCGTAGATGTTCGCGTATTCGATGGACTCGTCCTTTGACATGAGCCCCCGCAGATTGGCGAAGATGATCTCGCTGCGCGCGTCGCACCCCGGCTGGAAGAACGGTCGCCCCCCGGCGAACGTCGCGCCCGGCAGGGCCGTGCGCCGGTCGTCGAACGCCGTCGTCACGCCGTCGCTGGCCAGAAGATAGACCTCGCCCGTGATGCACATGTAAAGCGCTTCGGCGAAAACCGGACTCCCTTCGTCCGCATACTCGCCCTTCACAAGGCGAGACTTGAACTCCGCATCGAGTTCGTCCGCGCGGCGCGCGATGTCGGCCGGTGCGATGCGGCCGAGCTCGATGGCCTCCATGAGCCGTTCCATCTGCGGAACGAGCGTCGTCTGGGCTTCGCCGCGGCGCAGGCCGAAAAGCTCTATCTCGTGATGGCCGTGATACTTGGGCAAGCGCGTGTAAGACCGCAAATTGCCGTCGCAGACGCTGACCATCTCCTTGAGTTCGCGGACGAATTCGGGCAGATCCGCATGCGCGCGCGCGGCGAAAAGGCGGAACTCGGGATAAGTGAGAAAATGCACGCCTCGCGCGGAGTGGTAGTAGTTCAAACGGGTCGAAATATGCTTGCGCGCGGCGGCCAGCGCCGTCCGGATTTCGTTCGCGGTCCACGCCAAAGCCTTTACGCGCCATTCCTGCCCCAGACGGTGGTAATGCTCTATCGCGGCATCCGTGCGGTCCGTCAAGACGACGTCCGCCATGGACAGCCCGGCCGGTCCGAGCAGCCAGGCGTCGGCCGCGAACAGCGTTTTCGCCGGCACGTCCCGCTGCGCGACTTCCAGCCGCCCGTCCACCACGTTCGCGCAGAGAATGTCCCGCATCAGCGCCTCGCCTCGCCGATGGGACGCCAAATGCGAAAGCCCCCAAAAGCGCCCGTCCAGGAGAGGGAACGCCGCGATGGCGTGGTTTCCCGTGGACATGGTCAGCACGTATCCCGTCGCGCCGCGCGCCAGTGCGCGCTTCTCCGCTATCAGCACGCTCGGACGATCCTTCAGACGCCTGCCGATCCCGCGTTCGAAGATGAACGTGTCCTCGCCGACGTCCCACGCCTGGAAAACGCGCGCAATCCCCATCGTCGCGGTCGTCACCCGTCCGCGCCGCCGGACTCCCTGGCGGGAAATGCGATGAAGAAACTCGCGGACGGCGTTGGACATGGCGGACGTATCAGTCTTTTGCGCGCCCGTGCACGTGCGCGGCGTGCGTGTGCGCATGCTTCATTTCAATCGCAATCAACTCCTCGGCGAGCCCGCCGAGCGCGTCCAACTCCGCTTCGTCCGCCGCCGCCAGCAGGTTTTCGAGCGCCGGCAGGATGAACCTGGCAAAACCGGGCTGCCCGACGCTGGCCAGGCGGCCGTAGGCGCCCAGCGCCTGCACAAGCCGCTGCGCCGCGGCGAACGGCAACGCCTCCGCCACGTGCGTCTGCGCCAGCCCGCTCTCGCGGGCGTAAAGCGCGGCGAGGGCCTTGCGGTCGACATCGGACAATTTGACGTAGGGATCGTACAGAAGCGAAGCCAGATCGTAGAGCGCCGGCCCCCTGCGCATCCCCTGGAAATCTATCAGCCGCATCTTGCCGTTCTTCCAGAGAATATTGGACGACTGGAAATCGCGGTGCACCAGCGCGCGGGGCTCCTTCTCCAGAACTTCCGCCATCTTCGCGAAATCCTTCTCGACGCCCTCCGGACACGCCCGTCCATACCGCCGCCCCAGCGCGAATTCCTTGAACAGATCCTGCTCCTGCCGCCAGAGCGCCGGGCCGAACGCGGGCTCGAGCTCGGGGAGGTCCGTCGCGTCGCCCAGCTTGCCGAACGCCGCAAGCGTCTCGACGACGGGCTTGTACGCGGCAAGCGTCCCCACGCGATGCGCATAGGCCGCCAAATCCGTCGAGCCGGCGTTTTCGAGCACGAGCATCTTCAAGTCCGGACGCGCGGCCAGAACCTTCGGGACCGCCACGCCCTTGGACGCGAGCCACTTGGCGTGCGCGGCATAGCGCGCATTCTCTCCGCGCGCCGCGTCGTCGTAGACGACGATAACCGCGTCCCCGACCTTGAAGAAACAGCGGTTGCTTCCCCGCGCGCCCAGAAAGGAGACCGGCCCCGTCAGATGCAACTCTTCCAGCGCCGCGGAAACCTGCGGCAGGGCGTCGAACGCATTGGTCGCACCCTCCGCGTTGACCTCCAGATAGCGCGGAATCGTGCCCGCGTCCGTCCACAGCAGGTTTTTCGGCTCGACCGCGAGGACGAAACGTCCGTCCATCGTCGCGCGCTCGTACGCCTGCACGATGGACGAGGCCCCCTGCGGCTGGACGTAATCCAGGATGGACGCCTTGAGCAAGGCTATGCCGCAGTAGGTGAACGTCCCTTCATAACCCGGATCGGGGCTCCGCCAGCATGTCACGATGTTGCGCGAAGGCTCCACCTCTATCGTGCGCGGCCCCTCCTTCGTCACGACGGCGAGTCCGATCACGTCGTCTTGCGCGAACGCCTTCAGGTCCGTGAAGCCGTCGAAACCCTCGAAGACGATGTCGCCGTTGACGAGGTAGAAGTCGTCCGTGCCGATCCACTCCCGCAGGGGATTCAGCGCCCCGCCCGTGCCCAGGATCTCCGGCTCGCAGCTCGCGCGGCATCCGTTCGCCGCGCACCACGCCTCGATCTGCTCGTGCAGATGGTGGCAGTTGACGACAATCTCCTCCACGCCCCACGCGCGCAGTTGCCGCACGACGCGCGCCAGCATGCTTTCTCCCCATACGGGCAAAAGCGGCTTGGGCGTCGCACATGTGAACGGACGCAGGCGGGTTCCGTATCCCGCCGCAAGAACAACAGCCTTCTTGACGGACATCTCGCGGCTCCTCCCTCAGCGGTACACGGGGCGCGGATGCTGCATGTGCACGCGCGGCTCCTCCAGGAAAAGCGCGTACCACGCGTCTCCGAGGCCCGAATTCGAGAAATGGGCCACCCGATTGTTCATCAGGCATTCGTGGTTGCGCTTGAGCGTCGCGTCGTCGCTGTTCTTGAGCGCTGCGGTCAGCGCGCGGAACGCCGCGTCGATTTCGCCGCGCTGCACGAGGATCCAGCTGTAGCAGCCCGCCAGCAGCGTGTTCTGGTTGTATTTGAGCCGGCGGACCTGCTTGTTGTAGAACTTCGTGATTTCCGCGAGCGGCGCGTTCGTCATCTGCATGCGCGCGAGTTTCATCGCCGCCGTCGTCGGTTCGACGATGAGCGCCTTCGGCATGAGCGCGTCGACTTCCTTGAAGT
This sequence comes from Verrucomicrobia bacterium UBA6354, assembly GCA_002440145.1. Classification (GTDB taxonomy): domain Bacteria; phylum Verrucomicrobiota; class Kiritimatiellia; order RFP12; family UBA1067; genus UBA1067. The sequence goes on along the minus strand of DJRS01000096.1, from coordinate 3,800 downwards.
CCTTGATCATCCAGCACAGCTGCAGGCGGGCCGTCGCGATCTGCCGCGCCATCAACGGGACCCACAGGCGGTACTTCCGCAGGGACTCCGTCTGCTCCAGAGCCTTCTTGACGAAAACGCGCGTGTCGTCGGCGATCTCCTTCTGCGCCTGCCTGATGCTCCCGGGCGGACGCATCTGCCAGCGCTGCATCTTCTGCTGCAGGGCCTTCTGCCCCTCAGCCAGGATGCCCTGCACGCGCTCCATATCCGCCGTGACGCGCTTCTTGAGCACGCGCCCGACCGCGAACTGGAAGAGCGCGAAGGCGATGAACCCGAAAAGCGCGCACCAGCCCGCGCCGGCGTCCGCGGCGCAATGCACGCCGTACCCGGCCAGTGCGCCCAGAACGAGACCGATCAGTAAAGTAAGCATAGACGAATCCTTTGTTTGTTCCCTCGAATCAGTGCCGGAACGAACGCTGTCCCGTGAACACCATGGCGACGTTCGCCGCGTTGCAGCAGTCGATCACGTCCCAATCGCGGATCGCGCCGCCCGGTTGCACGATGGACGTAATCCCCTCGCGGATGCCGACCTCCGCCCCGTCGCGGAACGGAAAGAACGCGTCCGAGACCATGGCGCAGCCCGGCAGGCCGCCCTTCTCGGCGCGCGTGCGCTCCATGATCTCCGCCTGTTTCTTCGCGCCCTCCGCTTCGCCGAACGCGAGCCGCAGGTCGTTGTAGGGCTTGCCGTACGTCTCCCACGCGATCCAGTCCGCATGCTTCGTGTAGGCCTTGTCGCGCGCGATTTCCGCCACGCCCACGCGGTCCTGTTCGCCCGTGCCGATCCCGACGGTCGCCCCGTCCTTCACGTAGAGGACCGAGTTGGACGTGACGCCCGCCTCGACCAGCCAGCCGAAGACAAGATCCTCGTATTCCTTCGCCGTCGGCAGACGCTTGATTTGGTAATCCTTGTACGAAACGGTCCCCGTCGCCTTGTCCGTCATCTTGCGGTGGCAGTAGGCGGGCATGAAGTCGCCGGGCTTGCGCGCGTTCGCGCAGAACGACGTCTGCACCACGATCCCCCCGTCGATGAGGCTCTTGAAGTCGACCACGTGCCGCGCCACGAAATCCGTCAGCCGCGCCATGTTGCGGATGCGGAAGACGCGCAGGTTCTTCTTCGTCGCGAAAACGTCCAGAACCCCCGGCGCGAAGTCCGGCGCCACGACGACCTCCGCGTAGTTCTGCACGATCAGCCGCGCCGTCTCCAGGTCGCAGTCCCGGTTCAGCGCGATCGCCCCGCCGAACGCCGCGAGCCGGTCCGCCTTGTTCGCGCGGAAGTACGCCTCCGCGAGCGTCGTTCCCGTCGCCACCCCGCACGGATTGTTGTGCTTGACGATGACGCAGGTGGGCTTCTCCATCAGATAGCGCAGGATGTTGAGCGCGTTGTCCGTGTCCGTCACGTTCGTCTTGCCCGGATGCTTCCCGCTCTGCAGAAGCTCGGGGACGGACGCCAGATACCGTCCCGGCTGCAGCATTTGCACGTCGCCCAGCGCGAGATTGCCGCCCGTCAGGCGGTAGAGCGCCGCCTCCTGCCCGGGATTCTCCCCGTAGCGCAAGCCCTTCTCTTCGCCGCCGATGTTCCACGTCACCTTCTCGTAGCGCAAGGTCTGGCGGTCGTCGCCGTCGATGAACGAGATCTCCATGCGCGGCGCGAAATGATCCGCTTCCATCGTCTTGTAGGCGGCCTTCAAATCCTTCTGTGTTGTCACTGGTTTGTCCATACGCCGTATAGTATATCATAATTTGCGCGGTTGGGGGGAAACATTTCGCTCCGCGCCGCCGGCGCGGCGGGTCTCCACCACAGCGGAGACGCAGACGAACCCGGTCCCGATCCACTGCAGGCCCGTCGCCGTTTCGCCGCGGAAAAGCGCCGCGAGCGCGACGGCCGCGACAGGCGTGAAATAGGCGCTGACCCCGAGAACCGTTACCGGCAGATGCTTCTGCGCCGCGTTCCACGCCCAGTACGGCGCCAGTGTGGAGAAAACGGCCAGGACGCCGGCCAGCCCCCACGCCTTCAGCGTCTGCGGCCAGACGACCGGGGCGAACGGCAGAACGAGCCCGATGGCCGCTGCGCCGAAGAGCATCGTCCAGGCGGAAAACGCCGAGGCCCCCATCCGCACGGCGTAGGAGCGGCCCCAGACCGTGTAGACGGCCCACGCCAAAGCCGCGAAAAGCACGTAGACGTCCCCCGTCGAGTACGCCTCCAGCCGGACGCCCCGGAAGGTCACGACCTGGATCACGAGAAGCGCGCCCAGAAATCCGCACAAAAGACCGAAAACGAGGCGGAATTCCAGCCGCCGGGCCTGGATCGCCGCCGCGGCGGAAATCATGAGCGGCGCGAGGGCGTCCGCCATGGACGCGTTGGCCGTCCCGACGCGCGCGCAACCGGCGAAGACGCACCAGGCCATGACGCTCGTCCCGATCGTGCCGAGCACCGCCAATTTGAGCCAATCCGCCCGTTTCGCCGCGCGCAGCGCCCGCCGTCCGGACGGGGTGGCGCCCTCAATCGCCAACAAAACGGTCCCGGCCGCCAGAAAACGCAGAAAAGCGAGCACGGACGGCGAAACCCGGCACTCTCTCGTCAGCGCGGACCCGGCCACGAACGTGGAGGCAAAGCCCGTCACCGCCACGGCCGCGAGAGCAAATCCCCAGAGACGCTTCATGTCACGCGGGCGGATTGTTCTGCAGCTCCCGGAGCGCGGCGATGCGTGCGGAAAGGGAGGGGTGCGTCGCCCAGACGGACGTCTTGCGGTCGCCCTCGGCTATCCCCATCGCCTTGAGCGAATCGGGCAAAACCCCCGGCCGCAGATTCCCCAGCCGCCGCAACGCGTCGATCATGGGACCCGGTGAGCCCAACAGCCGGGCCGAACCGGCGTCCGCGGCGAATTCCCGCCGCCGCGAAAAGGCGCACACCACGAGCGTCGCGAGCAGCCCCAGAACGATGTCGAACACCATGACCAGCAGAAAATACAGGCCGTTGTTCGCGCCTCGGCGGCCGCGATCGTCGCTCCCGGCGCGCACCGCGAGCGACGCCAATGCGCGCGAAAAGAAGAGGACGAACGCGTTCAGCACGCCCTGAACGAGCGTGAGCGTCACCATGTCGCCGTTCGCCACGTGGCTCATTTCGTGCCCCAGCACCGCGCGCAGCTCCTCTTTGGACATCTGCTCCAGAATGTCAGTCGAAACCGCCACCAGGGCATGGTTGCGGAACGCCCCCGTCGCGAACGCGTTCGCCGCGCCCGGGTAGACCGCGACTTCCGGCGTCCGCACGTTCGCCCGCCGGGCGAGTTCCGCCACCGTATCCACAAGCCACCGTTCGGCCGGTCCTTCCGAGCCGTCGATCGTGCGGGCGCGACAGGCGAATTTGGCCAGCGGCTTGGAAAGAAGGAGCGAAACAAACGCCCCGATAAAGCCGTAGACGAAGGCGAAAATGGCCAATTCCGCCCATTCGGGACCCGTCACCCGGGCTACCGATACTCCAAGCAGGGCCGTCAGGACATTGGCGACAAGCCCAAGCATGACGAGAACGGCGAGGTTCGTCGCCAGAAAAAGCAATATGCGTTTCATATTTTCATTCCTTGCTGTGATAGAAACCCCCATATTTTACCTTATTTCCGGCGCGACCGCAACCCCTTCGCGCCCGCGCAATCTGCGCAATTCGTCGCGATAATGCATACGGAATCGCCCAAAGGGTCTATCAGAGGGCGGGATGAGCGGAGAAGAACCCTGTTTCGCGCAGTTTTGCACGCGCGGCGGTTCCGGCG
>DJRS01000135.1 GCA_002440145.1 Verrucomicrobia bacterium UBA6354 | reverse complement strand
TTGCGCTGGGCCTCGCCGGCCTGCTCGGCGCGGCGTTCGCCGCCGCGCCGGAAGGGCTGACGGCGGAGTACCGGGAGAATCCGGACGGGCTGGACACGCCTTCTCCGCGCCTCTCCTGGCGCCTGCCGGACGGCACGGCGCGGCAGACGGCCTACGAGCTGGAGATCGACGGCGTATCGCAAGGGCGTGTCGCCTCGTCCGAAAGCCTGAACGCCGACTGGCCGGGCGGCCCGCTCGCGACGTCGCAACGCGTGACGTGGCGCGTGCGGACGTGGGACGAGGCAGGCCGCGCCTCGGACTGGTCGGCCCCCGCCACCTTCACGATGGGCGTCATGCGTCCGGGAGACTGGCGGGCGAAATGGATCGGCCCCGCCCCGGAGACGCGTCCCGACTACGATTTCGGCGCGGCGCAGTGGATCACCGCGCCCGCCGACGCGCAGGGCGTCGTGACGCTGGAGACCGCCTTCCCGTTCGACGGTGCGCGGCCCGGCACGTGCGTCGAGTTCGTGCACGCGGGCGTCTCGCAGCACGAAATCCGCGTCAACGGGCGGCTCTTCCACCAGTGGGCCGGGCATGTCCACGACTGGCGGTATCCGCGCTTCCGCGACCTGACGCCCTATCTCGCGAAGGGCACGAACACGATCGTCGTGCGCGTCTTCGCGGACAGACCGCGCAAGGGGACAGACCCCGTCGACCCGATCCGCGTCCATGCGCCGGAGGGCGTGCGGGCGTTTCTCGCGCGCATCGACTTCCCGGACGGCACGGCCCGCGTGACGGGCGCGGACGGCTGGACGTCGCCCCAAGGGCCCGTGACCGCGCTGGGGCGGGCGCGGGAAACGTCTTATGGGAAGCGGCTGAAACTGCGCACCGAGACGGTCTCGCCCGCGTTCGCGAAAACCTTCGAGGTCGCGAAGCCCGTCAAGACGGCGACCCTGCACGTGACGGGCGTCGGCTTCTGCGAGGCGTACCTGAACGGACGGAAGATCGGCAAGAAGGTGCTCGACCCGTCCCCGACGGACTACACGAAGCGCGTCCTCTACTCCACCTACCGCCTCGACGGCGCCGTCCGCGCCGGCGCGAACGAGCTGAAGCTTCTCGTGGGGCACGGCTGGTACGACATGCGCTCGACGCTCGTCTGGAACTTCGAGACGGCTCCGTGGCGCGACTTCCCCCGCTGTCTCGCCCAGCTCGAACTCGTCTATGCGGACGGCTCGAAGGAGATCGTGGCGACGGACGGCTCCTGGCGGCAGGTTGAAAGCCCGGTCGCCTATGACGATCTTTTCGAGGGCGAGATCGCCGGCATGCGCCCGCCGGAAGAGTCCGGTTCCGCCGCAGGCGACCTGCACGCGGCGGAAGTCCCCGGCCCGGGCGGACGGCTCGTCGCCGAGGCCCAGCCCGGCGCGGAGGTCGTCCGCGAGATCCCCGTGAAGCGGATCGTCCCGTTCGACGGCGGGTACGTACTCGACTTCGGCGAAAACGTCGTCGGCTGGGCGCGTCTGGCGTTCAGGGGCCAGCGCAAGGGCGACGTCGTCTCCGTCCGCTACGACGAGCGCGTGGGGCCGGACGGCACCCCGGCGGAGAGCTCCGCGAAGGACGGTCTGCACGATTTCAACTTCTGGGATCCGAAGCGCGCGGCGGAGGCGGCCCGCAAGCGGTACATCGACATGCACTTCCGAGCCACCGCCTCGCACCGGGTGCGGCCGTTCGCGGACGCCGCGCCGCAGACCGACCACTTCGTCTGTTCGGGGGAGCCGGTCGAGACGTACGAGCCGCGCTTCGCCTATTCGGGCTTCCGCTACGCCGTCGTCCGGGGGTTGCGCCGTCCGCCCGTCCCCGCCGACGCCGTCGCCTGCTTCGTCCGCACGGCCTTTCCGGCGATCGGCTCGTTCGCCTGCTCGGACGACGGCTTCAACCGCCTCATGGCGGCGGGCGTCCGGGCCTACGAGAGCAACTTCACGGACGGCGTGCCGACGGACTGCCCCCATCGCGAGAAGAACGGCTGGACGGGCGACGCCGCCATCGCGTGCGAGCTGGCGCAGTACTGCTTCGAGAACACGGCGGGCTACGGGAAGTGGCTGCGCGACGTCTTCGACGCGCAGCTCCCGGACGGCGACATCCCGTGCATCGTCCCGACGTCGGGCTGGGGCTTCCACTGGGGCAACGGCCCCGCCTGGGACGCGGCGCTCTCCGTCATCCCCTGGAACCTCTGGATCTACCGCGGCGATCGGCGGATCCTGGACGAAGCCTATCCGCATCTCGTGCGCTATCTCGCCCATACGGCGACGAAAGCCGACGCGGACGGGCTCGTGCGGCATGGGCTCGGCGACTGGATTCCCGTCGAGAAGGCGCACATGCCGGCGGTCGAGTTCACGTCGTCGTGCTTCTACTCCCAGGCGCAGCGCATCGCCGCGGAAATCGCCCGGCTGAAAGGACTCGCGGACGACGCCGCGCGCTTCGCGGCGGGCGCGGCGAAGACGGCCGCGGCCCTTCGCGCGAAGTATGCGAAGGGGAACGGCGTCTACGACAACGGCGGCCAGACGGCGCAGGCGTTCGCGCTCGCCTTCGGGATCGCGCCGGAGGCGGAGGTCCCCGCCGTCGAGGCGCAACTCGCGGCCGCCGTCGAGCGGGCGGGCGGACACGTGGACATGGGGCTTCTCGGGACGAAGCACGTCTTCCGCGCCCTGAGCCGCGCCGGCCGCACCGATCTCGCCTGGAAGATGCTGACGAACCCGTCTTCGCCTTCGCCGATGGACTGGATCCGCAAGGGCGGCACGACGCTTTGGGAGGACTGGGGCGAGGGCTTCTCGCGCAACCACGTCATGTTCGGCGACTTCGTCGGCTGGGCGTACCAGTACCTCGCCGGCATCCGTCTCGCGGAGGCGCCGCGCTCGACGAGCGCGGTGACGATCCCGACGGCGCCGGCGTTCCGGGAACTGGCGATCGAGCCCGTGTTCCTGAAGGAGCTGGACTGGCTCTCGGCCTCGACGGCGACGCCGTACGGTCCGGTCTCGGTCTCGTGGCGGCGCACGGACGGAACCGTCGCGGCGGAAATCGCGCTTCCGCCGGGCGTGCGCGCCGAGGTCCGCCTGCCGGGCCGCCCAGCCCGGACCGTCGGGCCGGGCGTCCATAGGTTTGAAGTGAAAGAGTGAAGAAAGGAATAGACCATGCATAACAAGAGAATGAGAGGCCTTTCGGCCTGTCTGGGCGTCCTGGCGTCCATTTGGGGAGGCGCCGCGTGGGGCCAAGCGGACTTCCAGGCGAACCCCGTTCCGGCGCTGGGGCAGAATGCGCGGAGCAATACGGCGTTCGACCCGTCCGGGAAGGGTCCGCGCGTGCTTTTCGTCGGCAACTCCATCACGCGGCACGGCCCGCGGCCGGAAATCGGCTGGACGAACGACTGGGGCATGGCGGCCAGCGCGCGCGACAAGGACTACGTGCACCTCCTCCAGAAGAAGATCGCCGCGGTCCGTCCCGATGCGCAGTGTTGCCTCGCGCAGGTGGCGGCGACGTTCGAGCGCGCGTTCTTCAAGCCGGACTGGTCGCCCGAAAAGCATTTCGCCTGGGCGCGCGCGTTCAAGCCGGACGCAATCGTCCTCTTCTTCGGGGCGAACGTGCCGCGCGACTACGACAGCGGGAAGATGACGCCGGCGCCCGCGCGGACGTTCGCCGCGGCGCTGGAACGGTTCCTGGACCATGTCGATCCCGAGAAGAAGGCGTTTGTTCTCGTGTCGCAGGGATTCTACATCCGCCCGAAGCTGGACGCGGAGAAGGAGACGGTAGCCGGGAAAACGGACCGGCGGTATGTTTTCGTCGACATGGAGGATATCCGCACGCGCGCCGATACGCATGGCCGCTACAACCATCCGAACGACCGGGGCATGGAACTGATCGCGGAAAGGTTCTGGCGGAACCTCGCGCCGTATTTCTCCTCGCCTGCGCAAAAGTAAAAGGATGAAGTCAGAGTCAGAAAGAAAGGAAAACGGAAGAATGAAAATCGACAAAGCAAAAACGTTGTTGCTGCTCTGCGCGTCAGCCGGACTGCCACTGTGGGGCGCATCCGCCGCGGCTGGATCCGCATTGGCGGAACCCTTTGCGAAGGCGCTCTCGCCAGACGGACGCAACGAGATACGTCTGTATGCCGATCCGTTGCGTTATGAAGTGCGACGAGACCGGGCGGTCATGGTCGAACCGACACCCGTTAACCTTCGCGTGGGCGGGCGAGAACTGGCGTCGGGCTCCACTCGGCCCCTTTCGATCGTTGCGCGCACGTCGTCGGGCAAACTTGCGACGCCGGTCTACAAGAAATCGTCCATCGACCTCGCGGCGAACGGCGCATTCGCCGACTTTGGCGACTGGGGGCTTGCGCTGGTCGCGCGCGACGACGGCGTCGCCTACCGGTTTGAGCTGAAGTTTCCCGGGAAGGTGCGCATAGACGGCGAGACGGCGGGCGTCACGCTTCCGTCCGGCGAGGCGGATTGCATCGCCTATTACGAGCAGAGCGGAAACTCGGGTTGCGAAGAAGCGGTCAGCCAGGGACTTGCCGCGAAGGACATCGCCTGCCGGCGCCTCTACCTGCCGTTCGTCTGCGAAACGGACGGGGGAACGGTCGCCGTGACCGAGTCGGACGTGTGCGACTATCCGATCTGGGACCTGCAGCGCGTCTCGACGAACACGCTCGCGTTCGCGGGGCGGTTCGCGCCGTGGCCGACGCATTTCGCAAACGACGACGGCGTGGCGCGCGACAAGGGGGCCACACGGGAAATCCACTGGTTCGTCACCAGGCGCGCCGACTACCTCGTCGAGACGGACGGCACGCGCACCCTGCCGTGGCGCACGTTCATTCTGGCGGACTCGCCCGCAAAGCTGATGGAGGCCGACATTGTCATGGCGCTCGCGCGCCCGGCAAAGGCCGGAAGCGACTTTTCGTGGGTGAAGCCCGGCAAGGTCGCCTGGGAGTGGTGGAACGATTGGGACAACAAGGGTAAAGACGCCGGGTGCAACACAAAGACCTACGAACGGTTCATCGACTTCGCGTCGCGTTACGGCATCGAATATGTGATATTGGATGCGGGCTGGAGCCGCGGAAACGACATCTGGCATTTCAACCCCGCCGTCGATGTGCCGCACCTGATCGAATACGGCAAGTCGCGGAACGTCGGCATCGTCCTGTGGATGGGCTGGGCGCAGGCGGAGGGGGACGAAGAGCGTGTCGCGGCGCACTTTGCCAAGTTGGGCGCGAAGGGGTTCAAGGTGGACTTCATGGACCGCGGCGATGCGGCGGTCGAGCGCTTCCTTTGGACGTTCGCCGAGGCGTGCGCACGCCACAAGATGGTCGTCGACTATCATGGCGCGCATCGCCCGACGGGGATGAGCCGCGCCTATCCGAACGTGCTGAACTACGAGGGCGTGCACGGCCTTGAGATGATGAAGATATTCTCCGGAACGGACGACATCCTGGGACATGATGTGCGCCTGTGCTATTCGCGCATGGTCGCCGGCCCTATGGACTACACGCCCGGCGCCATGGACAATTATCCTTTCGCCGAATATCCGCGCATGGACAAGAAGAAAATCGTCTGGAAGGATCCGACGACCTGGCGCGAGACGGATTTCTGGCGCAATCCCGGCTCGACCGGCACACGGGCGCGGCAGATGGCGATGATGGCGCTCTACGAGGCTCCGCTGCAGATGCTCTGCGATTCGCCTGCGAAGTACGAGCGCGAACGCGAATGTTTTGCGTTCATGGCCGACGTGCCGACGGTCTGGGACGAGACAAGGGCGCTGGACGGCACGCCCGATTCCTATGCCGCCGTGGCGCGCCGGAAAGGGAATGTCTGGTATGTCGCGGCCATCGGAAACGCGGCGGAGCAAACCGTCAAGGTGCCGACGTCGTTTCTCGGCGAAGGAACATGGACGGCCGAGATTTTCCGCGATGCTGATGACGCCGCGGTCGAAGCGCGCCATTACGTCCATGAAAAGATGGACATTCGGGCGGGAGACGTCCTCGAATTCCGTTTGGCGTCCGGCGGCGGTTGCATCGCACGCTTCATGCGGCGTTCGACGGGAGACTGAACGACGTTTGGCGCGAACGATGTGCGCATTTGCGCATGATGTACGGCACGCATGCGCCATGGAGATCATTCGGGAGGATCATCGCGGCGGCGACGTCCAATGTGCACTTCTGCCAAATTCCGCCGTTCGCGGCAAAAGACCATCCCGAATGTCTTCCGTCCAAATGGTTTGGCGGACTGCGACAAAGGGTTGTTCGCCCCGTTGCGACGGAACTGCCGCGCAGGCGAAAGAAGGCTGATCCCGTACGGCACGGCAGAAGGATATTTATTGTTATGGACAAAATA